>DATLHN010000850.1:0-8358 GCA_035539875.1 Armatimonadaceae bacterium | reverse complement strand
GATCGGGACAGTGGTTAAACTATGACGACTATTGCACTTTTCGGGGCGGGTGGGAAGATGGGCTGCCGCCTGACCGACAACCTGAACGGCCACCCCGACTTCGACATGCGGTACGTGGAGGTCGGCGCGGCGGGGGTCGCCAACCTCGCGGAGCGGGGACTCCGGCCGACGCCCGAGGCGAACGCGGTCGCGGAGGCGGACGTGATCATCCTCGCACTTCCCGACCGGGTCCTCGGACGGGTGGCTCACGAGGTCGTCCCGAGGGTCAAGTCCGGCGCGATGGTCATGACGCTCGACCCCGCCGCGCCGCACGCGGGCGAGCTGCCCGAGCGGTCGGACGTCGCCTACTTCGTGACGCACCCCTGCCACCCGCCGGTTTTCAACTACGACGCCACGCCCGAGGAGCGGCGTGACTTCTTCGGCGGCGTCAAAGCGCCGCAAGCCATCGTCTGCGCGCTGATGCAGGGCACGGACGCCGACTACGACCTGGGCGAGAAGATCGCCGTGGCGATGTACGCACCGGTCACGCGGGCGCACCGAATCACGGTCGAGCAGATGGCGATTCTGGAGCCGGCGATGGCGGAGACGGTCGCGGCCTGCTGCATCACGGTCATCCGCGAGGCGATGGACGAGGCGATCCGTCGCGGCGTGCCCGAAGACGCCGCCCGCGACTTCCTCTACGGCCACGTCAACATCCCGCTCGCCATCGTCTTCGGCGAGATAGCGTCTCCGTTCTCGGACGGAGCGAAGCTCATCATCGAGCACGGAAAGCGGTACCTGCTCAAGCCCGACTGGAAGCGCGTCTTCGAGCCGGAGGAAGTCACCGCCCAGGTGAAGGCCATCGTCAACGGCACCCCGCCACCCGCGGAGTGAGACAAACTCTATGAAGATCGGACTCGCGACGTTCGGGCTGGCGTGGGGCGTCGGCGTCCCCGGCTTCGAGGCGGCCGGGCCACCGCTCGACCACTTCGCCTTCCTGGACGCCGCCGCGTCGATGGGCGCGGAAGTCGTCGAGATGCTGGACAACCTCCCGCTCACGGCGCTCTCGCCCGCCGATCTCGACCGGTTCGAGGCGGCGGCCCATGAGCTGAGACTTTCCGTCCACGTCGGGGTCCGCACGGTCGATCCGGACGTTCTGCGCGCCTTCATCGCCCTCGCGCGGCGGTTCGGCTCGCCGTACGTGCGCGTCATGCCGGATTTCGGCCCGCAGGTGACCCGGGTGGACGAGGAATTGCTGGTCCAGCACTTCGGCCCGCTCGTGCGCGACTTCGCGGAGGCGGGCGTCGTCCTCGCGCTGGAGAGTCACGAGAGCTACCCGGCCGTCACGCTCGCGCGCGTCGTCGAGCGACTGGGGACGGAGAACGTCCGGGCGTGCCTGGACACGGTCAACTCGGTCGGGCGTCTCGAATCGCCGGAGCACGTCGTCACGACGCTCGCGCCGCTCACGATCGACCTGCACTTGAAAGACTTCGTCGTGCGCCGCCTGCCGCAACAGCTCGGCTTCGTGGTCGAGGGCTGTCCGGTCGGCGAGGGCGTTGTGGACATCCCCGCGTTGCTGCGGGCGCTTCCCGCCGACGCGACGGTCGTGCTGGAGCAGTGGCCGCCGCTCGGGGCCACGATCGGGGAGACGGTGGCGCGGGAGCGGGCGTGGGCGGAGCGGGGCCTCGCCGCGCTTAAGCGACTGCGAGGGTAAATGGCCGAAGCCCGCGACGGCGACGTCGCCGCGCCGATCCGCTGGGGCTACGCGCTCCTGGTCGGCCTGCCGCTCGTGGTCCTGAACGCCGGGTGGATCGCCTACTCCGAAATGCGGACCGGCGTCACCGAGATCACCATCACGACGCTGTTCATCGCGGTCGTATTCCACCTCTTCGTCTTGACGCTGCTGAACGGCGCGGTGCGGCGGCTTTTCGGCCCGCGCCTTGCGCTCAGCCAGGCGGAGATGATGGTACTCTACGCGATGCTCTCGCTGGGGACGGCGGTCGCGGGCATCGGGAACCTGGGCTTCTTCCTGCCGTTCCTGACCGCTCCCTTCTGGTATGGCGAGCCGGACACGCACCGCTGGCACGAGTTCCTCCCGTACCTTCCGCCGAGCATCGGGCCGCGCCGCCGGGAAGTCCTGAAGCGGTTCCACGAGGGGCGGGCGAGCTTCTTCGAGCCGGAGGTCGTCGCCGCGTGGGCGTTCCCGCTCGCGTACTGGGTCGTCTTCCTCTTGCTCCTGCTGTGGACCATGCTCTGCATGGCGGCCATCGTCCGCCGCCGCTGGACGGAGGAGGAGCAGCTTCCGTTCCCGGTCGTCGCCCTGCCGCTCGAAATGACCCGCGACGGCGCGCCGCTCTACCGCGACCGGCTGATGTGGCTCGGATTCGCGCTCCCGTTCTTCCTGCACTCCCTGAATTCGCTCAACAGTCTGTACCCGAGCCTGCCGTCGCTGCCGATCAACACGGCGAAGCAGCTGCTCGTCGGCGTGCAGTACCCGTGGACGGGCTTCGGTTCGCTCCAGTTCCTGCTACACCCGGCGGGCGTCGGCTTCGGCTTCCTGGTTAATGCCGACGTGCTCTTCTCGCTCTGGTTCTTCTTCGCGGTGCGCAAGCTCCTGAACCTGTACGGCACGATGATGAACTGGCGCGACCCCGGCCCCGCCAACTGGAGCGACGGCTCCCCACAGTTCCCGTTCAGCGGCTTTCAGGCGTGGGGCGCGTGGCTCACCATCGGCGTCGCCGCGGTCATAACCGGCTGGCCGTACTTCCGCGCCTACTTCCGGCGCGCTCTCGAAGGCGACCCGGAGGGAGTGGACCGCGGCGAGTCGATGTCGGCGCGCCTTGCCGTTTTCGGCCTGCTGGGGGGCTTCCTCGCGCTCTGCGCCATGGTCTGGGCGCTGGGCGCGTCTTGGTGGGTGCCAGTCGCGTTTCTGGGCCTGTACCTGCTCCTGATGCTGGCGATCTCGCGGATCGAGGCGGAGACGGCGGTCCTCTCGCCGCAGGTGGGCTGGGTGGACCCGCAGAACATCCTGGCGGGCGTGCTGGGCGTGCGGTCCATCTCGAAGCCGGACCTGGCGCACATCTCCGCTCTTTCGTGGTTCAACATCGACTACCGGGCCGCGCCGATGCCCCAGCAGCTGCAGGCGATGGTCGGTCTCAAGCGCGCCGGGGTCCCGAGCCTGCGCCCGCTCACGCCCGTCCTCATGCTCGCCGCATTCGTGGGCGTCGCGTCCTCGCTCTTCTGGGGCCTCCAGATGTACCACGAGAACGGCGCGGCGACGGCGAACGTCAACGCCTACCGCATCAACATGGGCAACTCGGTCTGGTGGCGGCTCTCCGGGTGGTTCTCCGACCCGAAGCCGCCGGAGCCGAACGCGCTCTACGGCATGGCGTTCGGCTCCGGATTCACGCTGCTCCTGACGTGGCTGCGCGTCCGCTTCGCGGGCTTCCCCCTCGCGCCCTCCGGCTACGTGCTGAACATGAGTCAGGCGAACGAATTGTTCTGGTTTGACCTGTTCGTGGCCTGGGTGTTCAAGGCGACGGTCCTGCGCTACGGCGGCATCAAGGCGTACCGTACCGTGCTGCCGTTCTTCCTCGGCCTCGTGCTCGGCGACTTCGTTACCGGGGCGACCTGGAGCCTTTTCGGCACCGTCTTCGGCCTGACGCTGTTCCGGACCTTCCCGAACTGACGGGTGGTTAAAGCTCTTCGAACCGGAAGCGCTCCTGGCCGGGCGCTCCGATCACCCGAAGGCGAGCCGCGGAGGCGACGCGCGGCCCCCAGTAGCGGGCGAGGAGGACGCGCTCGCCGTCCGGGTGGACGGCGAAGGCGAGGATGGGGTAGCGGTACCGGCGGAAACCCTCCTCGCCGGGCACGTCCAGGAGTTCGGCAGGGTCGACGGCGGCCAGGGCACGGCCGCAGTAGGCGTACGTCGCCTCGGGCTGTCCCAGGAACCGGGTCGCGCGCCAGTTGACGTCGGAGAACCTCTGGACGAAGAGCGGTCTGCCCGAAACCTGGGGGCTGCGCCTGCGGGCGAGCCATCCGGGGCGGCAGGACTCGCGCCACATCCGCTCGATCTCGGCGAAAACGAGCCGGTGGAGGACGTCGTCCGGCCACGAAGGGAGTGAGGCCGCCGGAGTTCCCGGCGGCCCGTCCGTCAAATGAGGTTCTCCGGGTTCAGGCCGTGCAGGTCGGCCGGTACGAACAGGCCGTCCTTGCGGATCAACTCGTCGTCGAACCAGACTTCGCCGCCGCCGTAGTCGGGGCGCTGGATCAGGACCATGTCCCAGTGGACCGCCGACTTGTTGCCGTTGCCGACCGTCTCGTAGGCGTTGCCCGGCGTGAAGTGCAGCGAGCCCGCGATCTTCTCGTCGAAGAGCGTGTCGCGCATCGGGTGGAGGATCGAAGGGTTGAAGCCGAGCGAGAACTCCCCGATGTAGCGCGCGCCCTCGTCCGTATCCAGTATGCGGTTGATGCCCTCGGTGTCACTCGCCGTCGCCTCCACGATCTTCCCATCCTTGAGCACGAGGCGTACGTTGTCGAACGGCTTGCCCTGGTACAGCGTCGGCGTGTTGTAGTGCATCACCCCGTTGACGCTGTCCCTGACCGGGCAGGTGAAGCACTCGCCGTCCGGGATGTTGCGCAGCCCCGCGCACATCTGCGCGCCGATGCCCTTGATCGAGAACGTCAGGTCGGTACCGACGCCGGTGATGCGGACGCGGTCGGCATTGCTCATGCGGGCGTGCAGCGGCTCCTGCGCCTTCGCCATCTTCGCGTAGTCGAGCGTGCAGACGTCGAAGTAGAAGTCGGTGAACTGCTCGGTGCTCATGCCCGCCGCCTGCGCGAACGCGGGGGACGGGTAGCGCAGCACGACCCAGCGGGTGTGGTTGACCCTCTGGCCGGAGTGGACGGGGTGCCACCAGTGTTTCTGGTAGAGCGCCATCTTTTCCGCCGGGACGTCGGCCATCTCCAGCGCGTTCTGCGAGCCGCGCACGCCGATGTAGGCGTCCATCTGCTTCATGCGGGCCAGCTCCAGCTCGCCGATGGCGGTCATCTGCGCCTCGGTGCCGTTCTTGTACAGCGCGCGGAGAACGCGGTTCGAGCGCGTCTCCACGAACGGGACGCCGCCCGCCTGCGCGGCCCGCTCGATCAGCGCCGCGATGATCTCGTCGGGCGCGTCGAACGACTCTATGAGGACCTTCTCGCCGGGCTGGAGCCGGGTTGAGTGGGAGATGAGGACGTCGGCCAGTTTGGCCACGCGGGGGTCGGGCATGGGGTAACTTTCCGTGGGTGGATTTGCTCCTTATTCTGGTGTTGCCGCGTTTTTGGTGAAGCCTGCACGAGGCAAGAGGCTGCACCAAGGCCGCGCACAAAAGAACAGGAAGGGACCCGAGTGGCAAAGGCCACAGAAGCCGTCAGACGGGCTACAGGCGCGGAGGATGCGGCCCGGGAGTGGCAGGACTCCATGGAATCGAGAGAATCCGCGTTTACGTAGGATCTTCGCGCTTGCGGACACAGTAACGATAACTGATCCAATTGCCTGCATGGCAATCCTGACGGACGTTCTCAATCGTCGCTCCCCAGGATTCCATGAGTGCCAGCACCTCCGCCTTCGGAATACTGTACATCTCCATTTGTGGGCCCGGTTGACCATTTTCCTCCTGTGGGAGTTTTCCGTGGCGCAGGTTGTGATAGTAATTGAGTACGCCCGAAGGCAGGAGGCGCTTTATCCGCTGCCGCCGTAGAAAGGCGCGTTCGGGTTCGCTGGGCAATTGAAACACGAGAACTCCCCCCGGCTTGAGTACCCGCAAAAACTCCTTCAGATAATTCCTCGCGTAACGCGGTTCCATATGCTGGAGCGTGATCATAGTGATGATGAAGTCGAACGAGTCATCAGCGAAGATTCGCAAATTATCCGCACCGTTGAGGCAGTAATTCACCCGGTCGCCGTGCCTGTTGAACTGGTGCGCCAGATCGATCATGGAGGGGGCGATATCCACGCCCGAAACCGTGTCGAAGTGGCGGGCCAGTGCCTGCGTTAGCCGACCGACGGCGCAGCCGAAATCAAGGGCGTTTCCTTTGTTCAAAGAAATCCCGAGGGACTCTACGTACGCGAGGACCTCCTCAATTTCCTTAGCCCCCGTATCGAAAAACTCATCCCGATCCCATCGGTTTCCCATCTTCCCCGCATAGGTGAGGACGGCCCAGAGCGGGTCGGTCTTGCCAAACCTATCCCAGTTCGTCTGTAAATCCTTGATATCCATTGCCAATATGCTTTCCCCTCGGCTCTCGCACTATGCAATCGGTCGGCATAGCAGCCGCAGAGCGGACAGCAGACTTTGGATCTCCTTGTCCTCGCGGCGAAGAGAATCGGACCGTCTCGGATACTGAGGTAGTCCAGCGTCAGGCACTCCGGGTCGGGCAGAAGCGGTCGAGTAGTCACGCCACGGTTCAACGTGATACGGAATCAGACCATAGCGAGCAGACTTCACCAGAACCACGGCAGAGCCGCCTTTATACTGCCACAGACTCAGTCAGGGTTTCCGCATCAGTACGGACAGCGTCATGGGGAGGCGGCGCTGGACGTCGGGCGGGATACTGGGGAACTGGTTCCAGTAGGGCTCGGGGTGCTCTTCGAGCCGTTCCAGTACGAGGCCCGTGCCGATCAGCGCGTTGACGATCTGGGCGACGGTCCACTGGCGTTCGTACTTGCGCGCTTGCTGCTCCGTCGGCGGCACGGCGTCGGCCGGGATGTAGGTCGTCGGCCAGCCCTGGTCCACGTGCGCCTTCGCGTCGAAGTAGTCGCCGTACTCCGGGTCGAGCCGAAACTCGCTCGCGTCGAGGTCCCATACCCAGGCAACGGGGTGGCCGTCGAAGACGTAGGCGTGGCCGCCGGGCTTCAGCAGGCGCGCGACGACGCCCGCCCAGGCGTCGATGTCCATCAGCCAGCAGAGCGCGCCCTTGCCGGTGTATACCAGGTCGGCAGTGCCGTCGAGGTCGCGGGGTGTCGCGAGGATGTCGCAGCGGTGCCAGGTCGCGGGCGCTTTGAGGGCCTCGGACTTGCGGCGGGCGACCTCGATCATCCGGTCGCTGATGTCCACGCCGACCACCTCGCGCGCCCCGAGATTCCAGAGCGAGAGCGTGTCGCGTCCGCCCGCGCACTGGAGGTGGATCGCGCGCCCGCAGTCCGCGCCGCAGAGGCGCTTGAGAAACGGCTCCTCGGGCGGGCAAAGGTGGACGCCCCCAGCTCGCAGGAACGCCACGTCTTCCTCGATCTCTCGGGCGTAGCGGGCCGCCGCCTCGTTCCAGGCCGCGCGGTTCGACTCGTGCTGCTGTTCAACCGTGTCGCTGCTGCTCATGGCGTTTACCGCGGGACTTCGACGCTCTCGAGTAGGGCAGTGAGGACGCGGTCTGGGCCGACACCTTCGATCTCCGCCTCGGGGCGCAGGAGGACGCGGTGGCGCAGAACCGGGAGCGCCATAGTCTTGACGTCGTCTGGAGTGATGAACGGACGCCCGCGCATCAGGGCCAGGGTCTTGGAAGCCTGAAGCAGGGCGACGGCGGCGCGCGGCGACGCGCCGAGCGTGAGCTGCCGGTGCTCGCGGGTGCGGCGGACTATCGCGATGACGTAGTTCAGTATCTTCGGCTCGACGGTGACGGCCGGTAGCAGCGAACGGGCGCGCAGCAGCTCCTCGACGCTGGCGACGGACTGGACCCCCGCGGTCTGGAGGTCGGCGGCGCGGAAGCCGCGGTCCCACGCGGTGAGCATCTTCACCTCGGCGTCCTCGGTCGGGTAGGGGACTACCACCTTGACCAGGAACCTGTCCAACTGGGCCTCGGGCAGGGGGTACGTGCCTTCGTACTCGACCGGGTTCTGCGTCGCGAAGACGGTGAAGACCGGCGGGAGCGGGTTCGGGCTGCCGTCCACGCTGACGCGCCGCTCCTCCATCGCCTCCAGCAGGGCGGCCTGGGTCTTGGGCGGGGTGCGGTTGATCTCGTCGGCGAGGACGATCTCGGCGAAGATGGGACCGCGCTTCATGTGGAAGGCGTTCGACGCCATGTCGAAGACGGTGGTGCCCGTGATGTCCGACGGCATCAGGTCGGGCGTGAACTGGATGCGCTTGAAGTCCGCGCTACACGCGGCGGCGAGCGTCCGCACGAGCAGCGTCTTCGCCGTTCCGGGCACGCCCTCGAAGAGCGCGTGGCCGCCGGTGAGCAGGGCGATGACCGCCGCCTCGACAATCTCTTCCTGTCCCTGGATAGCCTTGTGGACCTCGCGGACGATTCGCTCGGCGAGGGGGGCGACGAACGCCGACGGGTCGTTCGTCGCCGGCGCGGAAAGGACTGCGGGCGCGCCGACGCCCGGCGCTTGAGCCCCGATCC
>DATLHN010000849.1:0-6178 GCA_035539875.1 Armatimonadaceae bacterium | reverse complement strand
GGTCGCGGCTCAGCGGGCGGCGGCGGCAGGTTCGGCGCTGTCGATTCTTCCAAGTCCCAATTCCTTTCTCAACTCTTCCAGTTCGCGGGCGAGGTGCAGCAGGTCGCGGTCGCGGATGCCCTTCGGCCCCTCCTCGATCTTCGCCTCGCAGGACAGCAGCGTATCCGTCAGGCGCTCGCCGAGGTCGCGGCGCTGCTCGGCGGTGCGGGACGCGTCCGAGAGCGCGACGGCGGCCTGCCGGGTGACGTCGCGGGTCGGGGTGTCCAGCGCGACGCCGACCGAGCGGCACAGGTCGCGCCAGAAAGACAGGTAGACGCCCTCCAGAGCGGCGTCCCCCGCGCGGGCGCGCCGGTAGAGGTCGGCCATCGAGGCGACGTACTCCGAGGAGACGCGCGACGCGCGGCCCGGCGAGCGGGGCAGCCCGAACCGGAAGCCCGCGCTCCAGGCGGCGAGCAGCGCCAGTGCGAGGAGCTGGTACAGGGCCAACTGTCCCGGCTTGCCGATCGCGGTCCAGAACCCGGCCTGCTCGTTATATCCCTGGTGGTATTCGTCGAAGTATACCGGCGCTCCCTTCCCGGCCCCGAACGTGGTGACGGTTTGTACCAGAAAGCGGGCGTTGTCGTCCTCCGCGAGGTGCTCGTTGTCGATCACCGAGGACGACGATACGACGATCACGCGGCCCTTTTCCCAGGGCGCGATGACCACGGCGGGCTTGTCGTCGCCGAAAAGCGTGACGCCGCTGCGCGGAACCTGGAGGACGCGATTCTTACCCGGTATCTGCAGCCGATCGACGCCCGCGAGCCACGGGGCGGGCAGGCGCGGCGGCACCGACGCGTCCTCGTGGTTGTGCGTGTCCACGCGCATCTTCAGTCGGTTTATCAGACCGTTGGTGTCCGTGACGAACACCAGGAGCGTGCGCCCGTCCCCGACCCACTTCAGCGCGTCCGCCGCCTGCGCGTCGTCCCAGAGCGGCGCGACGCCGCCCCCGGCGAACGAGACCGCATAGTACTCGTCCGCCGTCACCATGACGTTGGCGCTCTTCGGCCACTCCGCGGGGGGCTTCTCGGTGCGGCGGACGGGGATACCGCGCCGTTGGAGCAGCAGGGACGCCGCCTTCCAACCGCCGGGCCGGGTCGAGGTGACCGTGCGTCGCGGCCGCAAGCCCTCGGGGACGCTGTTCTGGCTCCCCTGCGCGGTGAAGCGCACGGAGAGCGCCGCCAGCGCCACCAGGAGCGCGATAAGGATCAGGGCTTCCGGCCCGAGCAGTCGTCGCCCCTTCACCAGTCGTTCCCTCTCTGCCGGGCGTCGGCAGCCGCGGGGTACTCATCCGGCGACTCGGCGGCCGATGGGGCGGGCATGTCCGGCAGCGCGTCGTGCACGCGCAGGACGCTTTCGTATTCGTCGCGTGTCCCCGGGCGGCGGCCGTACCAGACGCGGTCGAAGAGACGGGTCGCGGGGAGCATCCGGTCGTAGGCCGCGCCGTCCTTCGCGCGGAGGGCTCGCTGGTACTCCCAGTTCGTCCGGTTCTTCTCCAGGACCAGCATGCCGCTTCCTTCGAGGCGACGCAGGGACGCGATGTAGGCCAGACGGATCGCGCTCCGGTAGTCGCCCCGGTCCGCCTGGTCGCGCGCCGAGGCGAGCGGGTCGGTGATTCCCTCCTCTGTCAGGTCCAGCCCGGTCGGACCGCCCGGGTCCTCCTTCAAACGGCCCGTCTTGCGGAGGTACGAGGTCCAGCCCATCCTGCCCAGCCAGTACAGGGCGACGCTCGCCGCGACCGCGGCCAGGAAGTAGAGGACCAGAAGGACGACGTCCCCGACGCCCTGCCACCGCGGCGCGGAGGGGTTGAACCGCCAGCGCCCGAAGAGCCAGCGCAGGAACCGACCGATGCCCTTAAGCATTCGGTCGAACATGTCCGTGACCCACTTCCGGACCTTCTCCATCCAGGGCAGGTCCGCCCCCGGAGTCTCCAACTCGGGGTCGCGTGCGAACTGCTTTTCCTTCAGTATCTCGCGCGCCTGGAGCACCGGATCGGGTGAAGCCGCCGGCCCGGGTCGCCGGACGACCTTCTCCAGGGCGGCGAAGCGCGCGCGGACGTCGGCGGGAGCGCCGGTTCGGGTGTTCGTACCGACCAGACTTTGCAGAATGTCGGCGTCGCGACGTAGGTTGACCTCGAGCACCCGACGCCCGTCGTCCCTCCGAACCCGCCGAATGGGGCGCAGCGCCCGTGCGAGGCGGGCCAGTTCCGCGTCCTGCGTGGGCCGCCGCTCGACCGCCGCGCGGCAGTCGGCGAGGAGCCTGCGTAGTTCCGCCTCGGTGACCTCGGAACCTGCGGCCGGGGCCGCCGCGGGTGGTGCGGCGGCGCTCCGCTCGGGCGGGGCGGCGGGGGCGAGCGTCGCCAGGGAGAGCAGCGAGAGGGAGAGCGCGGTGGCGCGCAGAAGCCCGGGGCGGCGGCGCATCAGCCGCGCCTCCGCGGCGTGCGCGGGTTGAGGACGCCGCCGAAGGGGTCCGGCGCGAGCGGGACGTCCTTCCTGCGCGCTTCCGCCTCGACGTCGAGGCCCTCGCGGCGCACGCGCAGGTCGTAGTAGAGCAGGGTGAAGGCGATCCCGGGAAGGGGCGCGAGCAGGAGCGTGATCACCGAGTTGGAGATCAGGTTGACCGTGATCTGCTGGACTTCCCGGGCGTAGACGTCGCTTCCGGTGCTCGGCACGGCCAGGAAGGCGCTGCTGACGATGGCCTGGAAACCCAGGCTGAGCAGCATGCCGACGCACGTGAGCAGGGTGAGCATGCCCGCCGTCTTGCCGTAATTGCTGCTCGCGAGATCGCGGGACCGCCGCTCCGCGCCGAGCACTCCCTTGCCCTCGATCAGCAGGGCCTGCGGCGTGTAGACGAAGAGCGGCAGGACGAAGAACGCCCCGATGTACGCCCCGCAGAGGCCCAGCGTGCAGGCGATCGCGGCGATGAAGGCGACTCCCAGGAGCGCGAAGAAGCGCCGGAATGCCTGACGGAACGCGGACTTGAGCGACACGGGGTCGCCCGCGAGGATGTCCTGGACCGCCACCGTGGTGGTGGCGATGTTGAAGAGGAAGGCGATGCCGAGCAGGGGCACCGCCAGCGAAAGGCCGCGGAAGTACCATCCGAAGAGGGCGAACGGGTCCGTGGAGGGCGTCCGCAGTGCCGTCAGCAACTCGCCGTACTGCGACGCCATGAAGACGTTGTACGCCACGAACGCCGGGACGTAGACCATCGCGGCGAGGCTGGCGAACAGCGCGAACCGCTCCCGGTAGAGGTCGAACGCGTCGTCCACGATCTCCCACACCGTTCTCGGCCGCAGGTCGGCTAAGGTGCTGATCTCCACGGATTCGGTTTCTCGTCCGCCGGGCGCCGCTTAGCCGCCCGACACTTTCACCAGGGTGGGGCGCAGGACGCGCCCGCCGAGCAGGTAGCCCTTCTGAAGCTCCTCAACGACCGTGTTCTCCGGTTGGTCGGTGTCGGACTCCGTCGCGACCGCGTTGTGGTAGTTCGGGTCGAAGGGCTGATTCAGCGCGTCGATAGGAGTCACGCCCTCGCGCGCCAGCAGGTCGAGCATCTGCCGGTGGACGGCGTTCACGCCGCCGACGAGCTTCTCGTAGTCTTGCGTCTGGGCCGAGGCCTGGAGCGCGCGCTCGAAGTTGTCCAGGATCGGAAGCAGGCGGGTCAACAGGTCCGAAGACAGGTACTGCCGCAGGCTCTCCTTCTCCTCGTCGGTGCGCCGCTTGTAGTTGGCGAAGTCGGCGCGGGCGCGCAGGAACGAGTCGTGCTCCTCCCGGGCGCGGTTCTGCGCCTCGGCGAGCCGCGCCTTCAGCGTCGCCACGTCGTCGGTATCGGTGCCGTCGCCGAGAAAGACATCCTCCGCGGTGTCGTCGGCGAGCGTCTGATCCGTCAGGTCGGCCACCACTTCGGGCGGTATATCGTCGGGCATGGGAAAGAAAGGTCTCCTGTGGGTGCGTGTGTCGCGGCGCGCGCGCGGCGCGGGCATCCGCGCCGCGCGTACGCACCGCCGAGTCTTTTCTACTCGCGCCGCGCGGGTTTGTCAACCACCGCCCGCGCGCCCATATCCCTCACGGGGCGATGCTGAGCCGCGTGAGAAGGTCGCTCATGGTCCTTGCCATGAACTCGACCGCCGCCGAGGCGCGGGTGTAGTCCATGCGCGTCGGGCCGAGAACGCCGATGGTCCCGCGTTCTCGGTCGCCGACATAGTACGTCGAGGAGACCAGGGCGTACTCCATCAGGTCGCTGCGGCGCATCTCCTCGCCGATGGCGAACTGTACGGCGGGACGAGCGGACCCCGCGGGCTGCGTGACGTCGGGGGAGTCGAGGGCGTAGTCCAGCATCTCCAGAAGAGCCGCCCGCTCCTGGAGCATGGAGAGGAAGGCGCCCAGTCGCTCGACGTCGCGGAACTCCGGGTGCTCCAGCACGGCCGACGCCCCCTCAAGAAAGACGGGCGTCGCCTCCGCCACGGCTCGCGCCGCATTCGCCGCCTCCGCCAGGAGCGCTGACCAGGCCGGCGCCAGGACGCTTATCTCGGGAGGCGGCGGGATCTTGTCCGCGGCGATCGCGCGCAGCGAACCGAGCGGAAGGCCGACGAGCCGCTCGGCCAGCGCGTTCGCGAGCAGCAGGGCGTCCGAAGCCGTCACCCGGACGGAGGGCAGCAGGCGGTGTTCCGTCCGCCCGGTCGAGAACAGCAGGACGAGCAGCGTCTTGTCCGAGCCCGCCGGCGTGACGAACAGCTGTCGAAGTTCGGTGTCGTCGGCGTCGGGCGACGTCGCCATCGCCGGGAGCCGGGTCATGGACGTCAGCATCTGGCACGTGCGCCGGATGATGGCGTCCAGCTCGGACGACGCCGAGGCGACCGCCGTGCGCATCCGCGTGGCCTCGTCGTCCTGGATCATCGGGAGCGGCATCAGACGGTTGACGTAAAAGCGGTAGCCGAGGTCGGAGGGGACGCGCCCGGCGGAGGTGTGTGGCTGGCGCAGGTAGCCGCGCTCGCTCATCTCCGCCATCTCGTTGCGGATGGTGGCGGACTTCACGCCGAGGCTGTAGCGTTCGACGAGGACGAGCGACCCGACCGGTTCGGCGGTCGCGATGTAGTCCTGAACGATCGCCTTGAGGATGCGCTGTTTGCGGACGTCGAGTTCCATGCGGCGCTCTTTCCGAAACGGCTCAGCGGGGAGGCATCAGCGGGGCAGCCCGCGGGTCAGCGGCGACCGCACGAAAACACCTGAAACCGTAATGAATTATAACGGCGCGCCGTTCGCCTGTCAACCGTGCCCGCCCGCTTCTCAGGCGAGCGGGACCTCGCTCGCCAGCAGGGCGGCGCGGGCCGCCTCCCGCAGGCGCAGGGTCACTTCGGAGGGACGCGGCTGGCCCGCCGACGGCGTGACGCGGAAGGTGATCCGGAGCGTCGTCTTCGCCGCGTCGGCCGCCGCTATCCCGGCCACGGAGGCGGGTTCCGCGAGGCCCATCTCCCCGGAAGCCGTCGCCAGCGCGTCGTTCAGCGTCTGCGTGACCGCGCCGACGTCCGCCGATGCGGCGACCGAGACTTCGACCGTGCCGGTGATCGGCCCGCGGCTGTGGTTGCACACCTGGGAGATGTCGCCGTTGGAGAGGATGTAGAGCCGCCCGTCGTCGTCGCGGACGCGCGTGATGCGCATCCCCAGCTCCTCAACCATGCCGGTCACGCCGCCGATGGTCACGTAGTCCCCGACCGCGTACTGGTCCTCCAAGAGCAGGAAGAATCCGGAGATGACGTCCTTCACCAGCTTCTGCGCCCCGAAGCCGACCGCGAGCCCCGCGATTCCCGCCGTGCCGAGCAGCCCGAGGGCGTTGATTCCGACCGTTCCGAGCATCGAGAGTAGGACGATGAACCCGAGGACGTAGGTGGCGACGCTCAGTCCGAGGCCGGTGAGCGTCCGGATGCGCTGGGCGCGGCCGAAGTTCCCCCCGGTCTCCTCGCGCGCGATCACCGCGTCCGACGCCCTCCGCACGACGCGCCTGAGGATCGCCCGGAGGACGAAGAAGAGGAGCAGGAGCAGCAGCATCTCCGTCAGCGTCGTCAGCGCGCCGCGGAATGGCAGCTCGCGCAGGACCGGCAGCGCGTAGATGTCGTCCACCAGGCCCCGGGTCGGGAGCGGCGTGGGGA
>DATLHN010000848.1:0-3198 GCA_035539875.1 Armatimonadaceae bacterium | reverse complement strand
CGACGGCCCCGCCCGCGCGAACGGGAAGATGATTGAGACACGAAGAGGCATTATGGAAACACACGACGACGCCCTGGTAATGCCGGGGCTGGAGACCCGCGGCTCGGGCGGCGTGCGGCTGACACGCCGCCGCCTGCTCGGGCTCGGGGCGGCTGCGGCGATCCTCCCCGCCGCAGGCATCAGCGCGGCCTGCCGGAACGCTCTTGCGGCCGGCTACTGGGACGCGACCGTGGCCGACCATCCCGCGGCCGCGGCGCTCGGCCGACTCTTCCCGGAACCCGAGGACCTCCTGAAAGTGACGCCGACGGGGCGGACGCGCCGCGACTACCTGGGCGTCGTGGCTGGCATCGTCGATTTCTTCAAGCGGCACCAGAACGGCTCGGGGGCGATCGTCGACCCGTTCGAGAAGCGCGAGCGGCAGTACTCGACCCCCGCCTTCGCCCTCGGGGCGGCCCTGCTCGCCGTCGAGGCGGGCCGGGAGGACCTGATAGGGCCTGCCGCCCGCGCCTTCGGCTTCGCCCTGAACGCCCTGGCGAACCGCACGACGGCGGACAACCACCCCGACTTCTACATCCCCCTGCTAGTCCACGCCCACCGCCTGCTCCTGAAGCTGCCCGAAAGCGCGGCCCCGGTCGCCCCCGAGCGGCGCGCGGGCTGGGAGGAGCAGTTCCGGTCCCTGGTCCCGGAGGAGGCGTACAAGGACGTCACCGGGGCCGGAAACTGGAACCTCGTGAACGTCGCCGGGGAGTGCCTGCGGCGCAAGGACGGGCTGGTCGCGCCCGACCAGAGGGGCGCGCAGGCTGCCTACGTGGAGAAGTGCCTGGCGCAGCAGGGGCGGCTCTTCACGCCCTACGGGATGTACCTGGACGCCGATGCGCCGCTCGCCTACGACGCCTTTCCGCGCCTCTGGCTGGAGGACGTCATCGCCGACGGCGCTTACGAGGGGCGACAGCGCGCGGCGCTGGACGCCTGGCTGGCGAAGGGGAGCCTTTCCACGCTGCTCCTGCTCTCGCCCACCGGCGAGTGGGCCAGCGGCGGGCGCTCGGCCTTCCACCAGTGGAACGAGGCCGAGGTCGCCGTCATCTGCGAGGCCGCCGCCGTACGCTGGAAGCGGGCGGGACGCCCGGACGTCGCCGGGGCGTGCAAGCGCGCCGCCCGGCTCGCGCTCGGCTCGATCCAGCGCTGGCGCCGCCCCTCGGGCGAGCTGTGGATCGTCAAGAACCGCGCCGAGCCGTCGCTGCGGCACGGCTACGAGGGCTATTCCTACCACTCGCAGTACAACCTGCTGGCGGGCGCCATGCTCGCCATCGCCTACCTGCGCGCCGACGAGGAGATCGCCGAGCAGCCGACCCCGGCCGAGCGGGGCGGGTACGTGTTCGACGCCCGCCAGACGTTCCACAAGGTCTGCGCGGCGGGCGGCGGCCTGTACGTGCTCATCGACACGTCCGCGGACCAGCACTACAACGCCTCCGGCCTCCTGCGCGTCCACCACGCGGACGTCCCCACCCCGTTCCTCTCCGACAACGCCGCCGGGGAGCGCACCTACGGGCTGCGGGCGGCGGCGCAGAAGGGCCTGATCACCACCGGCCTCGCGTGGGACGGCGGGGGCGTCGCCCGGGCCGACGGACCGGCCACCCTCGCCGTGCGCGCCGAGACGCCCGGGCGCGTCGAGTTCACCGTCGGGTACACCGTCGGAGGAAAGGCGGACGCCGTCAAGGAGACCTACACGCTCGAAGGCGGCCAGGTCACGGTGCGCGCTGCCGCCTCCGCCACGCCGCCGGGAGCGCGTCTGGGCGTCACCCTCCCGGCCCTGGTGTCCAACGGCGCGAAGGGGGACGCCACGCGCGTCGCGCTCAACCGGTCGTCGGCGACGCTGACGCGCGGGAGCAGCGCGCTCACGCTGCAGGTCGTCTCTCCGGCCCCGTCCGCCCCCGTCCGCCTCGAAGGGCCGTGGGTCGCCACGCACAACGGCTACGTCCGCGCCGCGGTCGCGGACCTGCCGCCCGGGACGCGCGAGGTGACGTACCGCATCCGCCTGCGGCGCGGGCGGGGCGGGTAATCGGGACGCCCCGTGGTAATAAGGAAGGTAGCGGGAGAGGAAGCCGCGCATATGCCCTTCGACAATCACGACCCGAAACACCAGGACGGCCCGCCCCCTGGGCCACAGGACGCGCCGGAAGGCGCGGTCATCTCTCCCGACACCCGCCGGGACAACCGCATCCCGCCGCGCCAGGCGCGCACGAAGAAGTGGCCGGTGCTCGACACCGGCGTCCACCCCTCCCCGGAGGAGCTGACGCCGGACGTCTGGCGCTTCACCCTGTCCGGACTGGTCGAGGAGCCGGTCCGGTTCACCTGGGAGGAGTTCCAGAGTCTTCCGCGCAGGCGCGTGTTCGCGGACATGCACTGCGTCACGCGCTGGTCCCGCCTCGGCAACACCTGGGAGGGCGTCGCCACGCGCGAGGTGGTAAAGCACGTGAAGCTGAAGCCGGAGGCCAGGTTCGTGCTGGTGCAGGCGTACGACCGGGCGTTCGGCTACTCGGGCGGTTCGGCAAACTGGACGACGAACCTGCCCCTGGAACACTTCCTGGACGAGGACTGCCTGTTCGCGGACACGCACGACGGCGCGCCGATCAGCCTGGAGCACGGCGGGCCGCTGCGCCTGGTCGTCCCGAAGCTCTACGCCTGGAAGTCCGCGAAGTGGGTGCGCGGGGTCGAGTTCCGCGCGCAGGACGCGCCCGGCTACTGGGAGCGCGGCGGCTACCACATGCTCGGCGACCCATGGAAGGAGCAGCGCTACCGCTTCGACGGCGACCCGGACGGTGACGACGGCGGGCAGTGACCCCGGCCGCCGCGGCCTGACACCATCTATGATCTTTGCTCGAACCAACCGTATCCGGTCCGCCGCCTCCGCCGTAGCCACTACCGCCGTCGTCGCGGGCATCGCCTGCGCCGCCGACGCCCCGCCGCCGAAACCAGGATCGGCGGACGTGCGCATCGCCTGGGACCACCGCAGTCGGCAGACCCTGGGGGCGTTTTCCGCGGGCGGCAAGGAGTTCGGTCAGCGCCACTATCCGCGCGTCCGGCGGCTCCGCAGCGGCGACCTGCTGCTCACCTTCATGGACGGGCGGTTCGGCTGGCAGACGTTCCAGCAGCGCAGCAAGGACGGCGGCCGGACGTGGGACGCGCCGCGCCAGATCA
>DATLHN010000847.1:0-1816 GCA_035539875.1 Armatimonadaceae bacterium | reverse complement strand
CGCCGACGCCGCCCGCCCGGCCGGGAGGCGCGCCGCCCACTGGGGCAGGGTGACGAAGTGCGCGGGGTCCTTGCCCGGGGCGCGCAGCGCGAGGCCGACCACCTCCTCGGCGTCGGCGACCGCCTCCTCCAGCGTGGCGTGGATCACGGCGGCGTCGAGCAGGGGCTCGGCGGAGGCGCGCGCGCTGACCGCGGCGCGCTCCCGCTCGAAGTGGCGCGGCGCGACCAGGTGCAGGTGCCGGAATCCGAGGTTCGTCATCGCGCGGGCCACCGCCCCGATGTTTATACTCTTCTCCGGCTCGACCAGGACGACGTGGAAGCGGTCCCGGGGATCGTCGGCGGCGGCGGCAGGGAAAACAGGAGAAACAGGGGCAGGCATTGCGTCGATTTTATCGCACGCGTCAATCCACGACCGCCGGGTTCGCGGCGAGGATCGCCTCGGCGACCTCGCGCACCCCGGGAAGGTGTTCCCGGACCTGTCGCCCGCGCCGCCCGAGGTCCTCGGACGAGGCGATGCCGATATCGGCGAGCAGGTCCCGGTAGCCCGGGGTGAACCGCTCCCACGTCGCCGCGTCCGTGTGGAGGACCTGCAGGCAGCGCGAGTACGTCGCCACGATCCAGAACAGCGCCTCGCGGTGGTCGCCGCGCGCCACCATCTCCTCGCTCCCGTCGATCGCCACCGGCCGCGCCTCGTCGCTGATGTCTGCCGCGAACGGGAAGGGGGACTGTATCGCCGACTTCGCGGCGTCGAACGCCCCGGCAAGCGCCTTCACGTGGTGCGCGACCCGGCCCGGCTTCAGCTTCTCCCGACCGTTGCCGTCCAGAAGGCCGAGCAGGCTTTCGTAGAAGTCCCCGCGCCCGTACTCGCGGAGCAGATCGCGTACGGCGACGTACCGGGTCCGCACGGTCGGGTTCCGCAGGCCCGCGACCAGCAGCACGTGCGTCGTCACGCCCGCCGCGAACAGCCACCGCACCACCTGATCGTGGAACGGGAGGTCCTCGCGCAGCGCGGTGTCCAGCCCGGCCAGGTTCCGGAGCACGCGGTCCCGGGCGTCGTCGCAGCGCGCGCGGACCCAGTGCCGCCGGGCGTAGTCGCGCGAAACGGCGGCGTGCAGCTCCGCGAGACGCCCGGACGGGTCCGCCAGCACGCCCGACGCCGCCCCGGCGAAGCTGCCCGCCAGGTCGTAGCGCCCGAGCACCTGCTCGGCGGACGCGACCGCGTCGGCGGGCAGGTACGAGACTTCGAGCAGGACGCCGCCGTAGCGGAACTTCCCGCGCCGCGCAGCGCCGGGGGTGTCGGCGACGTCAGACAGGACGACCATTACGTCCACGTCCGAGTTCGCGGGAAGCGCGGCGTCGTCGGGAAGCCAGTTGATCGAGCCGTGCAGGAACACCCCGCCGAAACCCGGGATCGACGCCGCGCCCTCCTCCTCGACCCACCGCCGCGCCACTGCCTTCGCCTGCTTCGCGGTCGTCATCCAGGGGGTCGCTTTCTTACGTGTGGCCGACCAGGTTCATGTGCCAGATGCCCGTTCCCGGGGGCAGCGGCGGCGGCGGGGTCAGCGCGCAGCGCACCGCGATCGCCGGGTTCAGCAGGAAGATGCCCTGGTCGTCGTCCATCCGCCCGAAGAGCACGGAGCGGTCGAACAGGTGCTGGAGGAACAGGCGCGAGTCCTCGGGGGTCGGCCGCTCCATCGCGGGCGGGGGAGACGCCGCGCCGTCCGCCGCTGCCGCTGCCGTTCCGTCGTCCGGTCGCTTCATGCGGACGCTCACGTAAGTGATCGCGCCGCTTCGCATCTCCACGAGCACCCCGATCT
>DATLHN010000846.1:0-33494 GCA_035539875.1 Armatimonadaceae bacterium | reverse complement strand
GTCGGCGGTCGCCGCCGCGAGATACGGCACCGCGGGCAAGATCGGCCTCCAGTTCCGACGCCGGTTCTGGGAGGAGGAGGACCGCATCTACGGCGGCATCACGCGCACGGACCCGCCCTGTCTTCAGATCTGGTACCCGTCACACGGCTTCTTCGCCCCCAAAGGGGTGCTGGTCGGGTATTACACGTTCGACGACATGGCGCGCGCCCTGGGAGAGGCGAGCCCGGGGGAGCGCGAGGAGCGCGCCCTGGAACACGGCGCGCGCGTCCACGGCAAGCGGTACCGGGAAGAATTCGAATGCGGTTACTCAGTGGCCTGGGAGCGCGTTCCGTACTCGCTCGGGGCGTGGGGACAGGGGGACGTCCCGGAACTGCGCGAGCCGGACGGTCGCCTGTTTTTCGCCGGGGCGGACCTTACCGCCCTGAACGGCTGGATGGCAGGTGCGTTCGAGTCCGCGCGGGGCGCGGCGCGGGCGGTACACGAGCGAGTCCAAATCGAGCGGAAACCAGAAGGAGGCGTAACATGAAGCGATGGGGCGTCTTTTCGGTGTCCGTCACCGCGGCCGCGGTGACGGCGGGCATCGTCGCCGGGGCGTGGGTGGCGCGGGCGCAGGGGCCGCCGTCGGCTCCCGGTGCGAACCCGCCGCAGGCGGTGGAGTTCTACGGGGCGGGCGGCGGCCCCATCGCGGGGGGAGTCGTAGTCCCGGCCGGGCGGGCCTACCTGTGGACGAGCGGCACGGTGCCGTCACCCGCCGACCCCGCCGCGTCCGCGGGCAGCGCGGAGCGCTATGGGGACACGAAGACCCAGGCGGTAAGCATCCTGAAAAAGTTCGAGGCCCAGCTCAAGGAGAAGGGCCTCTCGCTTCGGGACGTGGTCTACCTGCGGGCGTACGTCGTGCCCGACCCGCGCAAGGGGGGCAAGCCCGACTTCCGCGGCTGGTTCGACGCGTACGGCGAGTACTTCGCGAACGAACGGAACCCGACCCGGGTCGCCCGGTCCACCGTGGCCGTGAGCGGCCTGGTGGACCCGGATTGGCTGATCGAGATAGAGGCGGTCGCCGTGTATCCGGCGGCGGGTCCCGGCAGTAGCCGCCCTACCGGGAGCGCCGCTCCACCTCGTTGATGACCGCTCCGAAGACCTCGGAGCCGAGTTTGAAGTCCTCGCGGAGGCGGCCTTTCAGACCGACTTCCGCGCCGACGCTCGGCGCGCCCGTCCGGCTGACGACCCAGATCTTGCCGGTCTTGTCCTCGACCTGGTAGGCGGAGAGGCCGAGGAGGCCGCTTGTCGGGTCGAAGACGCGGGTCACCCGTCCCGCGACGACGACGTCCTTATCGCGGAACGCCGTCGGGTCGGCGAGGACGCGGGAGATCTCCTCGACCTTCGGCCCTCCCTTGCATCCGGCGAGAACGCTGATCGAGAATAGCGCGACGACTGCTAAAAGTATCGCTCCAAGGCGTTTCATGAGAGTACCTTTCGTCGGGAATGTCTCTAATGAGGTGTTCCCATCTGCTTTACGGGCTTAAAACGGCGGCGGTCCTGACGGCCGTGACACGGGAGATTACCGGTTTGGGGCGTTGACATTCTCGCGTCCGAATAGATACAATGGGTAAGCTATGCGTTTGCTGGACACGCGCCGCGACGACCTTAACGCCCTACGCCGCCTCTTCGACTCCCGACTCGACTCCGCCGCCCACGAGGCCGAAGGTACGGTCCGCGCGATCCTCGACGACGTCCGGGAGCGCGGGGACGCCGCCGTACTGGACTACACGCGCCGGTGGGGCTTCGAGCGGGCGGACGCCCTGCGCGTTACCGAGGAGCAGACGGCGGCGGCGGTCGCGCGCATACAGGCGACGCCGCTCTGGCCGGTGCTCAACCTGGCCGTCGTGCGGATCCGCGCCTTCCACGAGCGGCAGCTCCGCCAGACCTGGGTAGACGCGTCGCGCCCGGGCGAGATGCTCGGGCAGATCCTTCGGCCCCTGAACCGGGTCGGCGTCTACGCGCCGGGGGGGACCGCCGACTACCCTTCTACCGTGCTGATGGCCGCGATCCCGGCCGTCGTGGCGGGAGTCGGCTCCGTCGCCCTCGCCTCGCCGCCCGGGCGCGAGAGCGGTCTGCCCGCGGACGCCACCCTGACCGCCGCGCACCTCGCCGGGGTGCGGGAGGTGTACGCGATGGGCGGCGCGGAGGCCGTCGCCGCGTTCGCCTTCGGGACGGAGTCCGTGCCGCGCGTGGACAAGATCGTCGGTCCCGGCAGCATCTACGTCAATCTGGCTAAGCGGTTCGTCTACGGGACGGTGGGCATCGACATGCTCGCCGGACCGAGCGAGGTGGCGATTCTGGCGGACGGGGCGGCCGACCCGGCGGCGGCGGCGGCGGACATCCTGGCCCAGTGCGAGCACGACAGCAACAGCTCCGCGCTGGTCGCCACCGACTCCGAGGAGTTCGCGGCCGAACTCGGACGGGCGATCGAGCAGGGGCTTTCCACGCTGCCGCGTGCGGCGATTGTCCGGAAGGCGCTGGCGGCGAACGGCTTCCTGGTACAAACGCGCGACGTCCGTGAGTCGGCGGACGTGGTTTCCCTGTACGCCCCGGAACACCTTCACGTGGACGTGGAAGATCCGTGGGCGATTCTGCCGAATATCACCAATGCGGGAGCTATATTGATCGGCAAGCACGCGTCGGCGTCGCTCGGCGACTACCTCGCAGGGCCCAGCCATACCCTGCCGACGGCGGGGTGCGCCCGGTTCGCGTCACCGCTGAACGTGGACGACTTCGTCAAGAAGACGAGCCTGATCTACTTCGACGGCCCGGCGGCGGAGGCGCTTCAGGGGGCGGCGGCGACCTTCGCGGAGTTCGAGGGGCTGGAGGCGCATGTGCGTGCCGCCCGGCGGGAGAGCCGGGCGCATCCGTAAAACAGAATGAGATGGGAAATGAACGACACGCTCGGTCTACACACTACGACATCACACGTGCAGGAGATACCGGTAGTAACCGCGGATGGGGACGTCGATCTCTCGACCAAGGATATCCTGCAGAGCGCCCTGGAGTCGGCGTGCGGCGGACCAGCGGCCCCGCCGCACGTGATCGTGGACCTGAGAAAGGTGCCGTTCATCGACTCGGCCGGACTATCGCTTCTGGTAGAGGTTCGTAAGGCCTATCAGAGCGTCTGTCGTCTTGCGGTAGTGATCGAGAGGGGTACGCAGCCGGAGCGGGTCTTCCGCCTCGGTCGCTTCGAGACTTTTTTTACGGTTCGTTATTCCTTGGAAGAGCTTCTGGAAGAGATAGCGAGTCGGGGTACCGGCCTGGCGGTCAAAGATTGAACCGGGAACCCGCATATAGGCCGGGTCGTCTAAACGGTTCGTCCGCAAACTAAACCAGGCCAGGAAGCGAAGAATCGGTGCATGATTGCCGGGATTAACGGGGCGGGGCAGCAGCAGCAGTTCGAACGGGAATTCGTAGCAAGGCCGGAATATCTGAGCGAGATCCGTCAGTGGGTGCAGGCTCTGGCGGCCTCGGCCTCGCTGCGTCCCGGACAGATCGAAGATCTGCTGACGGCGGTCGACGAGGCGGCATCCAACGCGATCCGCCACGGCGTGCCGCGCGATGGTGGCCGCATTCAGATTTCCTATACGGCAGGGGCGGCCGGTGTCGGGGTGATGGTGAAGGACCACGGCCGCGGCTTTGCCGTGCCCCAGGCGCCTACGATGCCGAGCCCCGAGGCGACGGGCGGGCGGGGTCTCCCGCTCATGTGCGCCCTCGCCGATTCCGTCGATATTACCTCGGGCCCGAACGGCACCATCGTCCGGTTGTTCAAGTGCTCCGACCCGGCAATGTGACGGCGGCAAAGCGCTACTAACGTGAAAGAGAGCCCGCGCGAATGTGCGCGGGCTCTCTTCGATTTGTCGTTCCGGGCCGCGATTACGAGCGCTGGTCCATCGGGACGAACTTCAGGTCGCGCGGGCCGACGTAGATCGACTGCGGGCGGATCAGGCGGTTGTCCTCGATCTGGTCGATCATGTGGGCCGTCCAGCCGGAGGTCCGGCCGATCGCGAAGATCGGCGTGAAGAGCTCGGAAGGTACGCCGACCGCGTGGAGGATCAGGGCGGCGAAGAGTTCGACGTTCGCGTGGAGGTCGCGGCCGGGCTTCAACTCGGCCAGGACGCGCACCGTCGTCTCCTCGACCGCCTTCGTCAGATCCAGAAGGTGGCGGTCGCCGGTCCGCTCCGCCATCCGCTCGGCGGCGTCCGACAGCAGCGCCGCGCGCGGGTCGCGGACCTTGTAGATCCGGTGGCCGAAGCCCATGATGCGGCGGCCCTGGGACATTTCGGTCCGAATCCAGGCGTCGGCGTTCTGCGGGGTACCGATCTCCTGGAGCATCTTGAGGACCGGGCCGGGGACGCCGCCGTGCTTCGGACCCTTGAGCGCGCCGATCGCGGCGGTCAGCGCGGAGACCATGTCGGAGTCGGTCGAGATGACCACGCGGCCGGTGAAGGTCGAGGCGTTCAGTCCGTGCTCCGACACGGCGACGAGGTACGCGTTCAAGCCCGCGACGCGCGCCGGGTCCGGTTCCTTGCCCTCCAGCATGTAGAGGAAGCCCTCGGCCAGGCTGTGTTCGGGCTTCGGCTCGACGATGTCCAGCCCCTGACCGATGCGGTAGGCGTGGGCGACGACGGCGGGGATCTGCGCCTGGAGACGCGCCGCGCGGCGGCGGTTGCCCTCGATATCGAGGCTGTCGATCGTCGCGTCGCCGAGGGAGAGCGTCGAGGCGCCCATGCGGAGCACGTGCATGCCGTCGGCCTCTTTCGCCACGGCGCGCAGGGCGTCGAGCGCGGCCCCGGGCAGCTTGCGCGCGGTCCGCATCTCGGCGGTAAGGGCGTCGTACTCCGATTTGTTGGGGAGCTTGCCGTACCAGAGAAGGTAGCAGACCTCTTCGAAAGTGACGTTGCCGCTCAGCTCACTGACGTCGTATCCGCGGAGCGTCAGTTTCCCCTTCTCGCCATCGACTTCGGCGATATTCGTCGCCGCCGCGACGATCCCCTCTAGTCCTCGCGCGACCTGAGGTGTCGCCGACTCGTTCGATGCAGTCATGGTATGGATGGTTCCTTACGTTGCGTGTAGTGATACGTCTGTGGAAAAGGTGGGGGCATTGCGTCCGTGCGGGTGATGCCGACGACGGCACAGGGGCATTCGGAACGCGACGCGGCCTTAGAATTTTAGCCGATAGGAAGGGGCACTGTCAACGTCGCCTCCGGACGTCCTAACGTGCGCCATTGTTAGGACAGTCCTTATATTGTTGATTGAGGTTAATCCGTGTGCTATACTCGTGGACATGGACACGGATCATATGTTGGAGGCCGCGGGGCTGTTCGATCGGCCGCTCGCCAATTCCCTGGAAAGTCTTCCGCCGTTCTGGGCGGAGCACCCGGCGACGTGCGCCGTACACGCGGGGGAGGCGCCGGGTCTCGGCGACGGCCTGTCCCTGGCGATGGATCCGTCGGTCGCCTTCGCGCTGCCGGTGGGTCAGCCGATCCCCGGCGACAACCACTTCTTCTACGCCCGCACGGCCCACCCGACCGGTCGCGCGTGCGCCGCCGCGCTGGCCGCGCTGGAGGGAGCCGAGGGCTGTCTGCTGGCGAACTCCGGGATGTCCGCGATATCGGCCACTCTGCTGGCTCTCCTGCGCCAGGGCGACCACGTCATCGCGCCACGCTCCTTGTACTCCGCGACGAGGACGCTGCTCGAGGCGCATCTGGACCAGTTCGGCGTCTCCGTGACGTTCGTCGATGGCAGCGACGCCGTATCGTACGTCTCGGCCCGGCAGCCGAACACGCGCCTCGCGTGGGTGGAGACGCCGTCGAACCCGATGCTGCTACTCACGGACCTCGAGTCGGTGGCGCGTTGGGCGCGTGACGCCGGGATACTGACCGTCGCCGACAACACCTTCGCGTCGCCGATCGGCTCGAAGCCGCTGGATTTCGGCATCGACGTGGTGATCCACTCCGCGACCAAGTACCTGGCCGGACACGGCGACCTCCTGGCGGGCGCGATCCTTACGCGGCGCGCGCTGATCGACCAGATCGCTCCGTGGGTGACGATCCTCGGCAGCGGCCTGTGCGCCAACGGCTCGTGGCTGCTCCGGCGCGGCCTGGCCACGTTCCCGCTGCGGATGGCGCGGCACAACGCCTCCGCCCTGACGATCGCCCGCGCGTTGAGCGAGCATCCGGACGTCGCGCGCGTCCACTACCCGGGCCTGGAGTCGCACCCGCAGTACGACCTCGCCCGCCGTCAGATGCCCGGCGGCTGCGGCGGCGTCGTCAGCTTCGAGGTGAAGGGGGACGCCCTCGCGGTCGTACGGAACGCGCGGCTGTGCACCCCGGCATTCTCCCTCGGCGAGCCGCGCACCCTCATCGCGCACCCCGCGTCGATGCACTACGCCTCGTTCTGCGCCGAGGAGCGGCGCGCCATGGGCGTGACGGATTCTCTGATCCGGCTCGCCGTCGGCCTCGAGGAACCGGGTGACATCCTGGCGGACCTCGACCGCGCCCTGGCACTCGCCTCCGCGTGCGCCGCGGGCGAGCGGGTGGCGAGCGCGGTGGCGGGGTAGCCGCGATGCCGGATCGGACGGTCATCGCGCGGCGGATGAGCGTGTACAATGGAGGCATGGCCACAGATGAGACCAGCTCCGCGGAGACAGCCCTCGCCCCCCACCCGAGCGGCAGCGAGAACGGCGCGGCGTCCGGCACCGGACACGCGGCACTTGTTTTCGTCGCCAACGATACGAACCCGTCCCCGGCGACGCTCGGCGCGCGCATCCAGCGCATACGACTGAAGCAGAACCTCTCGGTGCGTGACGTCGCCGACCGCGCGTCCGTGAACAAGAACACCATCCTGCGCCTGGAGCGGGGCATGACGCCCTCCTACGCGACGCTGACGCGCGTCTGCGAGGCGCTGGGGATACACGTAGCACAACTGACGCGCCCCGAGCCGGACGAAGAGGACACGATCTCGATCCATCTGCGAGAGCGCGAGGTCTGGTCTCCGTACCGGACCCCGCAGGGGCGTGCCGGGGGCCAGGAGTCTGTCGTCCTTTCGACCGGCGCCGAGGGACGTCCCGCGCTGGCGGCCGACGAGCGCGTCCTGCTCTCGGTACTGGCGGCTAAGCTGCCGGGCGGGCGTCTGAACTCGGCGGTCCTGGAACTCTACGCGGAGAGCGAACCGGCGATGCACCCGGGCGAGGAGTTCGTCTACTGCCTCCGCGGAACGGCGAAGATCACCGTCGCGGGCCGTTCGTACACGCTCAAGGCGGGCGACGCGGCGTCTTTCTGGTGCTCCGAGCGGCATTCGTACGCCCCCGCGGACGAGACGCCGGACGAGGAACTGCCGGTGATGATCCTTTCCGTCTGGATCGACGCGCGCGAGGAGCGCCGCGACGCCGAGGGGTAGCGCCGTCGGGGCGGGCGGAATCGGGAACTTTACCCTGGGTGCCGATTGTACCGGAATGGGGGAGCGCGCTCGCTCGCGCGAGCACGGGCGGTTCTGGTCGCCTCACGCCCCGAGAGTTCTTCGCACCCGTCAGATCGGATCCTTATGAAGAAGACCAACGCAGCAGCAACACTCGACGGAAACGTTTCCGGCTGGCTCCGGCGGCTCGCGCTTCTGGTGATGGCGCTGGGCATGCTCTCGGCGGATCCCGCGCTCGCGCAGCGCCCCAAGCCGGTCGAGTTCTCCGCCGCGCTGTCGCGCCCGTCGGCGCGGGCGGGCGAGTCGGTGGACGTTACCGTCACCGCGAAGGTCAACGCCCCGTATCACATTTACTCGGTAGCGCCCGTCCCGCCCCCCGGTCCGCAGGAGACGAAGGTCGCGGTCGAAGCGCCCGGGATAACGGCAGTCGGCACGAACCGCGAATCCGAGGCGAAAGTCGTCGACGACCCGAACTTCGGCAAGAAGATCGGGATGCATGAGGGCACTGCGACCTTCACGCAGACGGTGGTGGTCTCGCCGGGCGCGAAGCCAGGTTCGGTGCCGCTCGCCGTTTCCGTCCGCTACATGGCGTGTACGGAATCCGCCTGCCTGCCGCCGAAGACCGTTACCGTCGAGGCTCCCGCGCTCAACGTCGAGGCGGGCGCCGCGCGTCCCGAGTTCGTCGCGAAGGCGGCGTCCTCGTCGGCGGAGGGAACTCCGGCTGCCGCCGCGCCGGTGAAGTCCGGACCGACGCGCTGGACGGCCGTGCCCGCCTCCGCGAAACCGGTGCGTCCCGGGGAAGCGGTGGCGATCCGGGTCACGGCCGAGATCGAAGCGCCCTATCACATCTACTCGACCGTCCCCGTGCCGCCGCCCGGGCCGCAGGAGACGAAGATCACGGTCGAGGGGACGGGAGTCGCGGCCGTCGGCGGCAGTACGGAGCCGGATCCCAAGGTCGTCAACGACCCGAACTTCGGCAAAGAGATCGGCATGCACGAGGGCAGCCCGGTCTTCACGCAGGTCGTGACGGTCGGCAAGGACGCCGCCCCCGGTCCGCTGTCGCTTACCGTGAACGCCCGGTACATGGCCTGCACCGAGTCCGCCTGCCTCCCGCCCAAGACCGTCGAGCTCCCCGTTACGCTGACGGTAGAGGCGGGCGAACCGCGGCCCGAGATGGCCCCCGCGGCCGTGTCCGGGGGCAGCGGCGGCAGCGGCGCGGCGTCCCCGGTGGCGACGCCCGCCGATGCGAACCCCGCTCCGGGCGGCGGCGGAGGCATGGGGACGTTCCTGCTCGCGGCGTTCGGCGCGGGCCTGCTCGCGCTCATTACTCCGTGCGTCTTCCCGATGATCCCCGTCACTCTTGCCTTCTTCACCAAGCAGGCGGCGAAGGACGAGAAGGGGCAGGCGGCGCGCGGCTCGGTCGTGAAACTGGCCGCGGTTTACTCCCTCGGCATCATCGTGGCGTTCACCGGAATCGGCGCGATCATGGCCGCGACGGTCGGCGCGGCGGGCGCGAACCGACTGGCCGCGAACCCCTGGGTGAACCTGGTCTTCGCCGTTCTGTTTGTCGTCTTCGGCCTCGCGCTCCTGGAGGTGGTGGACCTCCAGCCCCCGGCGGCGCTCCAGAAGGTGATGAACCGCGGACGCTCGGTCGGCGGAACGCTCGGGGTCCTCGGGATGGGCCTGACGTTCGTCATCGCGGCGTTCACCTGTACCGCGCCGTTCATCGGGACGGTCCTCGTGGCGGCGGCGAGCGCGAACAGCGGCGGGGAGTGGGTGCGCCCCATCCTCGGCATGGCGGTGTTCGCTACCGCGCTCGCGGTGCCGTTCTTCGTCCTGGCGCTCTTCCCGTCGCTGCTGGCGAAGATGCCCCGCTCGGGCGCGTGGCTGAGTACGGTCAAGGGCGCGATGGGCTTCCTGGAGTTGGCGGCCGCCCTCAAGTTCCTGTCGAACGTCGACCTGGTGTGGCAGTGGAAACTGCTGACGCTGCCGGTCGTCCTCGCGGTGTGGGCGGTGATCGCGTTCGCGGGCGCGTTCTGGCTTCTGGGCCTGCTGAAGATCGGTCTCGGCGCGCCGGAGGGCAAGGTGTCGATCTCCCGCGGGGCGTGGGCCGCTCTCTTCGCCGCCGCCGGCGTCTACTGCCTGTACGGACTGACCGGCCGACCCGTGGACCCGCTGATGGCCTCCATCCTGCCGCCGCCCGAGTACGGCTATTCCGCGAGGGCGGAGGACATGGAGTGGCTACCGACGGTGGAGGAGGGGATCGCGAAGGCGAAGGCGGAGAACAAGCCCATCTTCGTGGACTTCACCGGGTACACCTGTACGAACTGCCGGTGGGTCGAGCAGAACGTCTTCACGCAGCCCGAAGTGCGGGCTATGCTGAAGGAGAAGTACGTCCTCGTCCGGCTGTACACCGACGATCAGGCCGCCGCCCCGGCGGGCCAGAAGGGGACGCTGGGCGACCTGCGCCAGGCGTACCAGGAGAAGGAGTTCGGCACGATCGCGCTGCCGCTCTACGCGGTGCTGCAGCCAGACGGGACTCCGGTACGCCACGGCGACGTCGAGTTCTTCGGAGGTACACGGAGCCCGGCGCGGTTCGGCCAGAACTTCGCGGCGTTCCTCGCCAAGGACGCGGCCCCGGCCGCGAACGTCGCCCGTAATTAGCGAAGTATTGTTCGTGGGGAGGCCCCGGCGCGGTAACACCGCGCCGGGGCCTCTGCGCGTTTATCCGATGCGGCGCGGCGTGAAGTCGATGCGGTCGCAGGCAACGCAGTAGAGGCGGACGCCTCCTACGATCTCGCCGTCCACGGCGAGAACCTCGTCCTCGGGCAGCGAACCGAGGTGGACGTGACCGTAGGCGACCGCCGCGACGTGGGCCTTCGCGAGTTCAGCCAGGTACGGGTGAGGGGGGTAGTGGGTCATGGCGATCTTCAGGTCGCACTCTGCGACGGCGGCAAGGCTTTTTGCGAGCCGCGCGCGCTCCCGCTCCAGGACTCGCCGGTCGTTCTCCGCGCCCTCGGCTCCCGCCTCGGGTACGAACCAGCCGCGCGTTCCCGCGACGCCGAGCGCGCCCCCGTCGAGCACCACCGGGGGCGACAACAGCCCCGGGTAATTGATCGGCTTGCCGGAGTCCCACCAGTGGTCGTGGTTTCCCTTGATGGCGATCTTGATGCCGGGCAGCGCGGCGAGGAAGGCGAGGTCCGGTTCGGCCTCGCGCCTCTTGAGAGCCCAGGACAGGTCGCCGGGGAGGAGGAGGACGTCCTCCGGGCCGACGGTCCGCCGGGTGTTCGCGAGAATCTTCTCTTTGTGGTCACGCCACAGGTCGCCGAAGCGGACCATGGTCTTGCCGACCGCCGCGCCCAGGTGGGTGTCCGCGAGGGCGTAGACGGCGCGAGGGGGTACGGTTTCGGGCATCAAGGCGTGTGGGGGAAGCGGCAGCGGGTTTCGAAGCGGGTCTGTAAGCCGGGTTCTGTCTTTGTGTGGCCATCTCTCTGGGACGCCCGTTGCCGGACGCCTCAAGCGGCCCTACCCGGAGGATCGGCGGGCAGCGTCAACTCCTCCTGTTGGGCCTTGCTCCCGATGGGGTTTGCCGGGCCGTCGCGTCGCCGCGCCGCCGGTGCGCCCTTACCGCACCATTTCACCCTTACCCGCGTGCCGGAGCGCGCGGGCGGTATCTTTCTGTTGCACTATCCGTCGGGTTACCCCGCCTCGCCGTTAGCGAGCATCGCGCCCTGTGGAGCCCGGACTTTCCTCGGAGACGGAAACCGCCTCCGCGACCACCCGACCCGCTTCGTGATTCATTTTATCACCCGCCCTGCTACGCCTCGCGGTTGACGACGAAGCGGGCGAAGCATCGCAGGGGCTCGGCGCGTTGGTCGAACGTGTCCAGCGCAGAAAGGGAGGATTGGACCGCGCGATCGGCGCGGCGTCGTGACTCGTCGAGGCCAAAGAGCTTAGGGTAGGTCGCCTTGTCGTGCTTCGCGTCCGAGCCGGTCGGCTTGCCTAGCTTGGCGTCGTCGCCTACCACGTCGAGGATGTCGTCCACGATCTGGAACGCGAGCCCGATCTGTTCGCCGTAGGTCCGTAGTGCCTCTTCCTGGGCTTCCGTCGCGTCGGCGAGGATCGCGCCCGACAGCAGGGAGACGTTGAGGAGCGCGCCGGTCTTTCGCGCGTGGATGTGGCGCAGAACCTCCGGCGTGACGTCGTCCCGCCGCTCGTAGTAGAGGTCGTCCACCTGACCCCCGACCATCCCGAACGTGCCGAGCGCGCCCGCGAACAGCCGCAGCGTCCTGAGGAGGGACTCGGCCCGGCTCGCCCTCTGGTGCGTGGCAATGGTGGCGAAGGCGAGGGTGTGCAGCGCGTCCCCCGCGAGGATCGCCATCGCCTCGCCGTACTTCCGGTGCAGCGTCGGCTGGCCGCGGCGGAAATCGTCGTTGTCGAGGGCGGGGAGGTCGTCGTGGACGAGGCTGAAAGTGTGCACCATCTCCAGCGCGCAGGCGGTCGGGAGCACGTCCGCCGGGTCGTCCGCGCCGACGGCTTCCGCCGCGGCGAGGCAGAGCAGTGGCCGGATGCGCTTGCCGCCCCCAAGGAGCGAGTACCGCATCGCCTCGTGGAGCGTGGACGGCGGTTCCGTCGCGGCGGGCGTAAACCGGTCGAGCGCCTCGTTCACCTGCCGCGTCCGCGCGGCGACGTAGGCGTCGAAGTCGAAACTCATGCCGCGCCGACGAGCCGTTCGGCGGCCTTGACGGTGTTCGCCAGCAGCGTCGCGATGGTCATGGGCCCGACGCCGCCGGGGACCGGCGTGATGGCAGACGCGACCTTCGCGCAGGACTCGAAGTGGCAGTCTCCGACGTCCTGGTCCCGGCCGGGCACGCGGTTGTATCCCGCGTCCAGGACTACCGCACCCGGCTTGAGCATGTCGCCGGTGATCATCTCGGGCTTGCCGACCGCGGCCACGAGGATGTCGGCCTGCCGCGTGTAGGAAGCGAGGTCGTGGGTGCGCGAATGGCAGACGGTGACGGTGGCGTTCCGGTTGAGCAGAAGGAGGGCCATGGGCTTGCCGAGGATTACGGACCGGCCGACGACGACGGCGTGCCTGCCCTCGATCGGAAGGCCGTAGCGGTCCAGCAGCTCGACCATACCCGCGGGCGTGCAGGCGACGAAGGGAGCGCCGCCCTTGACCAGGTCGCCGAGGCTCGCGCGGCCGATGCCGTCCACGTCCTTATCGGGCGATACTTCCGCCAGCACCGCGTACTCATCCAGGCCCTTCGGAAGCGGGTGCTGGACCAGGATACCGTGGATGCTGGGGTCGGCGTTGAACCGGCGCACGGCGTCCATCACCTGCTCCTGCGTGGCGTCGCCGCCGAACTCGGCGGCAACGCTGACGATGCCCGCCTTTTCGCACGCGCGGCGCTTCATGCGCACGTACGTAACGGACGCCGGATCGTCTCCCGCGAGGACCGCCGCTAGACCGGGGGCGACCGCGTACTCCGCCTTGAGGCGGCGCGCGCGCTCGGTCACCTCGGCGCGAATGGTCTTGGCCGTCGCCGTGCCGTCAAGAATCAGCGGTTCACTCACCGTCGCCGCCCTCCCGGGGGGTGTTTCCCGCGTCGGTCGCGGGGGCATCGCCGTCGTCGAGATCGTCGGCGTCAAACGCGAAGTCTTCGGCGTCGAACGGGGCGTCGCCGGGCACCGCGGGCGCGTCCGTGCCGGACGCATCAGTGGCACCGCCTCCGCGCGCTTCCGCCTCGCGCACGACGGCTCCGAGAACGCCGTTCACGAAGCGGCCGGATTCTTTCGTGGAGTATTTTTTCGCCAGTTCCACCGCCTCGTTCACCACCGCGCCCGGGGGGGCGTCGCTGATGCCGTAGAGGATCTCCGCCGTGGCGAGCCGCAGGATGTTGCGGTCCACCACCGTCTGGCGGTCTACGGGGAAGCCGATCGCGAAGCGGTCGATCTGGGCGTCTATCTCGACCTGATTGCGCTGCGTCCCCGCGACGAGGGTCTGGAGGAAAAGGCGGCCCTTGTCGTCCAGTTCCGCCGCTTCGGCGGACTCGGCGAGGACGTCCTCGATCGGCTGCTTGCCGACATCGACGGTGTAGAGGACGCGTAAAGCAGTTTCACGGGCGGCGCGACGCGATGACGGGGACCTGGACATACCAGGCACTATTGTACCGCGCGCGCCCTCAGTCCGAAAGCCCGGCCTCGGACATGAGCCGCGGCAGAAACGCCGTCGAAAGCTCGTTCGCGACGTAGCGCGGGTCGTTAATTATCTGCTTGAGAAGCGGGACGTTCGTCGGCACGCCCTTGACTTCGAACTCGTCCAGACACCGCCGCATCCGCGCGATCGCCTGCGTCCGGTCCGGAGCCCAGACCACGATCTTCGCAAGATTGGAGTCGTAGAACGGCGGGATGGTGTAGCCGCCGTAGATCTGCGTGTCGACGCGCACGCCGAGCCCGCCGGGCAGGCGGACGTCGGTGAGGGTTCCCGCGGAGGGCGCGAAGTTGCGGGCGGGGTCCTGCGCGGTGACCCGGCACTCGATCGAGTGGCCGTCAAGCTCGATGTCGCGCTGCCGGAGCGTCAGCTCCTCACCCGCGGCAATGAGAATCTGCCACTGCACCAGATCGACCCCGGTGATGGCCTCGGTGACCGGGTGCTCGACCTGGATGCGGGTGTTCATCTCCATGAAGTAGAACTCTTCGTCCGGCGTGAGGATGAACTCGACGGTCCCGGCGTTGGCGTAGGAAACCGCCTTCGCGGCGCGCACCGCGGCCTCGCCCATCTTCTTGCGCAGGCCGGGGGACAGGGTGGCCGAGGGAGCCTCCTCGACGACCTTCTGGTGGCGTACGGTCTGTACCGAGCACTCGCGTTCGCCGAGGTGGATGCAGTTGCCGTGCTCGTCGGCCAGCACCTGCACCTCGATGTGGCGCATCTCGCGGATGTACTTCTCGACGTAGACGTCGGCATTGCCGAAGGCGGAGCCTGCCTCGGCCTGGGCCACCTTGAGCACCTGGGAGAGCTCGTCGTCGCTATTGACGATCCGGATGCCGCGCCCGCCGCCGCCCGCGGTCGCCTTCAGGACGACCGGGTAGCCGATCCGCGCCGCGACGCGGGCGGCCTCGGCCTCGCCGGCGATGATGCCGTCCGAGCCGGGCACGGTCGGGACCCCGGCGCGCTTCGCCGTGTCCCGCGCGGTCGCCTTGTCGCCCATCTGCTCGATGGCGGAGACGGGCGGGCCGATGAACTTGATGCTGGCGGCGGCGCAGATTTCCGCGAACGAGGCCATCTCGGAGAGGAAGCCGTAGCCCGGGTGGATCGCCTCCGCGCCGGTGATCAGCGCGGCCGAGACGACGTTCGGGACGTTCAGGTAGGAGTCCTTGCTCGGGCCGGGGCCGACGCAGACCGACTCGTCCGCGAGCTGTACGTGCAGGGAGTCCGCGTCCGCCGTGGAGTGTACCGCGACGGTCGCTATTCCCATCTCGCGGCAGGCGCGAATCACTCGAACCGCGATCTCGCCGCGATTCGCTATCAGTATCTTCTTGAACAACGCTTTGGAGTATCCGTTTGCTGAAGGATTTGGCGCAATCGCCGCTGTTTAATCGCCGCCGAGCGCCGCCCCCGCGCCCGGGTTCGACATATCCGGCAGTCGGACGCCCCCCGGCCCGACGGTACCGGCGGGCGCGGCCGACGCGCCACCGACCTGGGGAAGGCGGCGACCGCCGCCGAGACTGTCGGGACCCGCGGTACCGCCGATGCGACCCGTGCGCGGGTCGTACGGGAGCATCCGTCGCGTCGCCGGATCGATCATCATCTCCGGGGTCACGCCATAGGTGCGCAGCGCCATCAGATCCGGCGGGTTCTGTCCGTCGTGGTCCATGCGGTACATGCTGATTGCCTGGTTGATCTGGGCGATATAGGTGGTGGTCTGGACCTGCACCGCGCGCTCGCGCGGCGATACGCTTTTCTTGCCGGTGAGCGGGTCCTTGCCTCCGGTCAGGCGCGGAAGGACGACCACCGCGAGTATCGCGATGATGCAGATCACCACCAGCAACTCGACCAACCCGAATCCGCTGCGGCGGTTCATTCGTCGCTGCCCTCCTGCGGGCGTATCCCGAACAGCGGCTGGCCATATTCCACCGGCTGGCCGTCCTGCACCAGGACTTCAGACACGACCCCATCGGCGTTGGCCAGGCAGTCGGTCAGCAGGCGCATGGATTCGATGCGACCCAGTACCTGCCCGTTCTGGACCGGGTCACCGGCGCTGAGCCGCTTCTCCGGCGCAGGAAGGTGGAAGATGCCTACTAGCCCCGCGGTCACCAGTACGTGATCCGGCAGCGAGGGAACTGCGGCGGCGCTCTCAGAGGTTACCGCCGCGCCCCCGTTGACGTTGCCCGCGGCGGTGCCGTTTGTTGCCGTCGGCTTGGACATCCCGGAGGCCGCGCCGCTGCGCCCGCGCGTCGCCGGGCGGCGCAGCCGCAGCGTTACCGGCGTCGCGCCCGCCGGGGCGTGGCGCACTTCGATCTCGGTGAGGCGGGGCGTGTCCCGAAGTATCTCGACGATCGCCTCGATCTGTTCGTGTTTCACAGGTAGTCGCTTCAGATTTTGAGTTTGTAAATCGCCCATTCGAGGGTCTGGAGTACTTTGGAGACGACCATGACGGTAATCGCCCCGACCAGCACCCACTCCACCGTTCCGGACGGCCGGCCGATGGCGACCTTGCCCGCCGGGTCGCCGGGAAGGAAGGAGATTCGCCCCATGAGCGTCTCGATAGCGTCCAGACCGGCCCCGAGGTAGTGGCGCATCAGGCCGTTGAAGGCGAGGCACAGGACGACCGAACCGATGAGGAAGGCGGGCATCAGGAGCTGGTATTTTTCGGTCTGGTGCTGATTGTAGATGATGCAGTTGCGGCACCGCTCGCGCTTCTGGGCGGGGGAGAGCACTATTTTGCGCACCGGCTGACCGGCGGAACCGGGCTGCGCCGCGTTCGCGAAATTGTACCTCTGGTCCGGCGCCATATCCAGCTGTACGCCCTGCACCTTGGCGGCGGCGGTGGAGACGATGTCCTCGTCGCAGTAGCAGCCGCGCCGCTGCTTCCAGCACGCGGCCCGCTTGTGGTAGATGGGGCAGTGGACGCGGATGAACTCCCGGCAGTACGGCCCTTCCCAGCACTTGCCGAGCAGGGACAGGCGGACGGGCCTGCTCTCCTTCTGGGCGTTCTGCCCGAAGTTCATCTTCTCCTTCTCTACCGGCTTCTTCTGGACGCCCCGGACGAGCCTGAGCAGGATGTCTCGCACGATGAGCAGCCCGCCGATACCGGCCGGTATGTACGCCGCGCTCACGAACGCGTTGAAGACCTGGCGGAGCGCGATGCTGCGCTCGGGGGCCATGCTCTCGCCGCCGAACGAGGTGAAGCCGAAGGGGATGCCGAGGCCGATGGCCGCGGCGATTCCGAGGATAACGTAGCCGATGGTCTCCTCGCCGAGGAAGACCACCGCCGCCGCCAGAGCGCCGACCGCGAGGCCCCAGGTGAGGCCCTTGGAGGCCGCGGCGATGTTGCTGAGGATGCGCCGCTTCTCGTCGGCGTTGGCGACCTGCCCGAAGTCCCCAAGACCTCCGACGACCAGGCCGTAAATGAGGTACGCGGCTGCCAGCCCCGCGACGATGAACGCGACGTTCATCACGACGATGGCGATTCCGTATATACTGGGGCCGAAGACGGAGCTCCGGGCCCGCTCCGAGGGCTCTACGCTCATCGCTGCGACGATCTCCTTCGGGAAGGCACTTGGTCGTTCCGGAATACGAGGGGCGGCTTCCGATCAGAAGGTGCGGGCGGCGACCACCCCGACGCCGCGCGCGCTATCGCTGTGGAATGAGAAGGAAGTCGGCGCGTACGCGCAGGCGCGCGAGCCAGTGACTAACTAAGCGACTATTTGACGCGCTCCAGGTACGTGTCCGTCCTGGTGTCAACTTTGATCTTGTCGCCAACATTGATGAAGAACGGGACCTGCACCACCGCGCCGCCCTCAAGGGTAGCCGGCTTGGAGCCGCCACTGGCGGTGTCGCCGCGGACGCCGGGGTCGGTCTCGATGATGGAAAGTTCCATGAAATCCGGAACGTTTACGCCGATAATTTCGTCTCTATGCAGAACTACCTGAACGTCGGTGTTCTCTTTCAGGTACTTGGCCTGACTGCCCAGCATGGCTTGCGAAACGGCCGTCTGCTCGAACGACTCCATGTCCATCAGGAAGTACTCGCCATCCTGGTTGTAAAGGTACTGCATGGACTTGCGATCCAGGATCGCCTGATCCATCTTCTCGCCCGCGCGCCACGTCTTGTCGATGGTGGCGCCGGTCCGTAGGTTCTTCAGGCGCGAGCGGACGAACGCCCCGCCCTTTCCGGGCTTGACGTGCTGAAACTCGACGATGGTAAAGATGTCGCCGTCGTGAATTATCGAAAGGCCGTTGCGGAAATCGCTGGTGTCCATGAACTGCGGGTAGGCTCCTGAAGGGTCAGAGGGGCGCGGCGGAAAACGCGCAACATCGGCGACTGTTCGCCCCTCAATAACAGCGGTATTATAGCATAGCGAGAGAAGGGCAAGCAACCGGAGCTACCCTGTCGGGGCGCTTCCGCACACACGCCGCGCCGCCACCACTACAACTACCGGTACAAGCCACGAATGAAGAGTATCCACGACCTCCTCGAAGTCGCCATGCAGTCGCGCGCCTCGGACCTGATCCTGAAGGCCGACGCAGCCCCCGCCCTGCGGGTGGACGGGCGCATACAGTCGCGTCCGGACCTCGGCCCCATCTCTTACTCGGAGATGCACGAGCTCGCGATGTCGATCCTCTACTCGGCGACCCGGGACGCGCTGATCCGGCACGGGAGCGCGGCGGTCGACGAGGGCGAGATCGGCGCGGCGAACGCGGAGCAGCAGATGCAGCGCCTCCTGACCCAGGAGGAGGTCGACGCCGTCTTCACCGTCTCCGGGCTCGTCCGGGTGCGCGCGACCCTCTTCCTCCAGCGCGGCGCGATCGGCGCGTCGCTGCGTATCATCCCGCTGCGCCCGTACTCCATCGAGGCGCTGCTGCTGCCTAAGGTCCTCAAGGACATCGCGGTACAGCCTACCGGCCTGATCCTGATAACGGGGCCGACGGGTTCGGGCAAGTCCACGACCCTCGCGTCGCTGGTGGATCACATCGCCGAGCACCGCCGCGCGAACATCATCACGATCGAGGACCCGATCGAATACGTGTTCGAGGATAAGAACTCGGTGATCAGTCAGCGCGAGGTCGGAGCGGACACGCGCTCGTTCGGCGCGGCGCTGCACTCGGTCATGCGGCAGACGCCGGACGTCATCGTGATCGGCGAGATGCGCGACGTCGACACGATGCGCGTGGCGCTGACCGCCGCGGAGATCGGTCACCTGGTCATTTCGACGGTGCACACCATGTCCGCCGTCGGCACGGTGGACCGCATCCTGAACGCCTTCCCGCCGCACGAGCGCGACCAGGTGCGCGCCCAGCTCGCCAACACGCTCACCGGCGTCATCTCCCAGCGGCTGATCCTGCGGGCCAGCGGGGTCGGGCGCGTGCCCGCTGTCGAGGTGATGACGGGCTCTCCGACGATCAAGAAGCAGATCGAGGAGGGGGAGTCACTCTCGGACATCTACGGCTCGATCCGCGAGGGCTCGCACTTCGGCATGAACACCCTGAACCAGGCGCTCCAGCAGCTGCACGCCAGCCGCGTGATTACCGCCGACGAGGCGTACGCGGCGACGAACAACCTGCCAGAACTGCGCCAGATGCTGCGCTCGTCCCGCTCGTAGAGCGCTTCGCTAAGACGCGCGCCGCGCCGTAAACGCCCCGCGCGAAGCGGCGACAGAAAAAAGCCCCCGGTCGGAAGACCGGGGGCTTTTGCTTGGGTTCCGGGAAGGTTCTGGTTAGAACTTGACCGAGAACTGGACCGCGCCGACGCCGCCCTTGCCGTTAAGCAGGTCGAAACCGGTGCCCTTGTCCTTGTAGTCAATGATCTGGTACAGCAGCCGCAGCGACGTCGTCGGGTTGAACGAGTAGCCGTAGCCGATGTTGTAGAACCACTCCTCCGGCTTGCCGCGGCCGCCCGCGTTCGCGCCGAAGCCGTCGACCACCTCGTACTGGGTGTACTCGACGCCCAGGTCGATGTTCGACGCGGAGCCGATGCCGAACTTCACGCCCGCCTTGTAGTTGTTGATCTTGTCGTCGGACGACAGACCACCCTGCGCGATGGCGTCACCGGTACCCTCGTACCAGTGGCCCTCGGCCAGAACGGACACGTTGCCGCCCAGCGCCCAGTCGAGCTTGGCGTAGGGGCCCTTGATGTCCGTGGGGTTCTGGAACGCGCCGAGGCGGAGCCAGTTACCCGGCGTGGAGAAGTACGGGGCGATCTCGCGGTAACCGCCGAGGATCGCGACGCTGCCGAACTTGATACCCGCGTTCAGGTCAAGCGCGTCGTTGTCTTCGTCGGTCTTCTTCTCGCTGTCGGTGTCGATGACGGTCTGGCCGTTCTGGACCTCGACGCGGCTGCCGTAGGTGTCGGACTTGGTGTAGGACGCGTTCAGGAGAACGGGGCCGAGCGCACCGTTGAAGTCCGCGCCGTAGACGAGCACCTGGTCGAAGTACGACTTGTCCGCGAGGATTCGCGCCGCGCTGCCCGCGCCGGCGAAGTTCGCGTCGTTGGCCGCCGGCGCGGGAGCGCCGGTGGAACGACCGGACATGGCCAGGAACGTACCGCCGATGGTGCCGACGCGGCCCAGGCCGAAGGTCAGGCGGCCACCGGCCATCTGCTCGACGGACATGGCGCCGTTCTGGCTCGGGCCGATCGACGCGACCTGCGTCGGGCGGTTGCCCGTCGCGACGGCGTTGCCGAGCGGATCGACGGTCGCGACGGAGTTGCCGCGGAAACCGCCGCCGACGTTCGCGGTGAACGGCCGGGCGGCACCCGCGTACAGGCCGTAGCCCATGTCGTTGCCGATGACGCCGTTCAGGTTCGAGACGTAGCGGATCGGGTCGATCTTCGCCGCGAAGCCCGTGATGCCGACGGAGCCGAAGCGCAGGTCGAGCTTACCACCGTCCACGGGGATGTCCCCGAGGTCGGTCTTCTCGTTGTACGAGTAGTAGTCGACGTCGATCTGCTTGAAGGTGTACGGCGTCAGCTGGAACGGCATGCGGCCGATCGTAAGACCGGAGGCCGCGCCGAGGAGCTTGAACGGAACGTCCACCGTCGCCTTGTAGACGGTGACCGCCTGGTCCTGGTTGACCAGACCGCCGACCGCCGGGTTGCGGAAGTCGGTGCGGACGCCGCTCGGGTAGGCGATGCTGTTCAGGTAGGGCAGGTAGTTACCGAAGTTGATGATGGCTTCGGCGGTGGCATCGGACGCGAGGCGCGCCTTGATCTTCAGGTCGATGTCGTGCAGTACACGGGTGTCCTGAAGGATGCCGCCCTTCGGCAGGGAGGCGACGGCGAAGCCGTTCGCGTCCACGGTGCCGCTGGCGTTGCGGACGCCGGTGCCGCCCTCGCCGCCGCCCGGCACCGACACGTCGGTGCTGCTGCGGTGGTTGCCGCGGGCGAGGAAGTTGACGGTACCGCTGATCTTGACCCGCTTGAGCTCCTCCTCGATGGCGGAGACCCGCTTCTCGAGGTCGGCAAGCTTGGTGTTGATCGTGTTGATCTGCTGGCCGAGGGTGGCGAGTTCGTTCTTGAACTCGTCAACCAGGCGGCGCAGCTCGTCGACGTCGGCCTTGGTCGCGAAGCCCGCCAGGTCGCTCTTCTTGGCGAAGAGGGCGTCCGCCTCGGCCTTGGTGTAGGCGTCGATCGGCTGGGCGCCGGTGCCGACCTTGTCGAGCAGGCGGGCGATGGCGACCGCGAACTCGTAGCGGGTCATGGCGCGCTTGCCGCCGTAGGTGCCGTCCGGGTAACCGATTACGATGCCCGCGTCCCGGAGCTTCTCAACAGAAGCGTACGCCCAGTGGTCCGTGGGGACGTCCGCGAAGGACGCCGGAGCCTGCTGTGCGAAAGCCGGAGCTGCGGCCAGAGCCACCGAAGCGATGGCTGCACTCGCCAAAAGCGAGGCCTTGTTCATGCTCGTTCCTCCCTGAGGTATGCGCCACCGGTCTACGCCGTCATGGCCGTACGGGAGCCTTCTCCGCTACGCCGCGTCCGGGAAGGTGACGGGAGGAAAGAGGGAAGCGCGCCGCCGGTCGTCCCGGGTCTTCGCGCTCGGCGAAATGTCGAAGTATCCATGTTGCCTTCGCCACGCGCCGTGCTGGACGACCCCTGACATTCTCGGGGCGTCTCCTCGCTGTCCTGCCTGAGCCACTGTCCTCGGACTGCGTCGGAACGGTTTCCGGCGACCACGCACGGGTCACATCACACCGAATCCGGTCGCGCGGCCTGTTTACAAAAGTAACAGGCCCTGTCGTGACGAAACAACCTTCGTGAAGGTAGGGAAACGCCGCGGTCTCACGATCCGCGCCGGGGAGGGAATACCCGCCCGTTGCGTGTTCATAAACCTCAGGCCCTACGAATTCCCCGGAAGGCTGTTCCTCTGCGTGAGACAGACCCGAAATTGAGAAAGTTTCAGCAATCTTGGGAGTTTTCTACGCGTTGCAGTCGATAATCTTACGTTGAGCCCGACAGAGCGCGAAAATCAATAGGAGCGGTGGTTATAAGGGAACGTATAGCGGGCCTCGCCCGTGAGCAGGAAGTTGCGGCGCGCCGCGAGGAACGATTCCCGCCCGAAGAAGGCGTGGAGCCAGTACTCCACGACGTCGTTCTCGAGCGTCTCACCGTCGGCATGGAGTATGGCGAGCTCGTACGACCAGATGCCCGACTGAGGGTCGGCGTCGAGGGTCAGCTCCAGGAGGACCTCGCCCACGCGTCGGCGGTAACGATCCCGGTCCACCATGCCGAACGGCAGCAGACCCGCGAGCGTCAGCGGCTCGTTCCGCGCCTGGGTCCACATCTCCTCAACGATCCTGCGGTCCGTATCCTCGGGCATGGTGCTCACTCCAGGTTGTACAGCCCCCGTCTGGTGCCGTGATATTCTACCGATAGGTATGCGACCCCTTCAAGCCGTCTCCCTCGCCCTGTGGGCGTTCCCGTTGGCCCTCCTCCTGTCCGGGTGTCCGGATAATCGCCCCGGCGCTTCCGCGAAACCCGTCGGTCCCGCGCCCGCCGCCTCGGCGCAGGCGGCCGCAGCGCCGCTCCCGCCCCTGGAAAAGGTCGCCACGCCGCCGGGGACGTTCTACACGCCCCCCTACCTGCAGCTGGGAGCCGCCGGCCATCCCGGCTCGCTGGCGGTGGTCTGGCACGCGAGGGAGTCCGACGCCGCGGCCTCCTGGAGCCTCGAGGTCCGCCAGGGCGGGTCCGGCGAGTGGCGGAAGGCCGCCGCCGAAAACGGCCCGGTATCCCGCCCGGTCGCGGTACGCACCGGCGGCGCCGGCGCGGGCGGGCCGGTACCCGCGCACCGGGTAGTGGCCGCGCAGGTCACCGGGCTTGCGCCGGGGCAGCCTTTCGACTACCGCGTGCTGCGAAAAGGCGCTCCGGTTTTCGCCGCTCGGGCGCTCGCCCCGAAACCAGCCACGGACCCCGGGTTCCGATTCGTCGCGTTCGGCGACTGCTCCGACGGCAGCAGCGGCCAGAAGCGGGTCGCCTTCCAGGCCTACTCGGAGAAGCCCGATTTCGTGCTCGTGACGGGAGACATCGTCTACGACCGGGGGCGCGCCTCGGAGTACCGGGATCGTTTCTTCCCGATCTACAACGCGAGCGGCGACCCCAGCCCGAAGACGGGCGCGCCGCTGATGCGCTCGACGCTGTTCGTCGGGGTCAGCGGCAACCACGACCTTGCCTACGCCAATCTGGGCCGCTTCCCGGACGGCCTGGCGTATTACTATTACTGGGAACAGCCGCTGAACGGCCCGCAACTGACGCCGCGGGGGCGCAACACGCCCCCGATCACGGGGCCGGAGACCGCAGTAGCCGCGTTCCGCGCGGGCGCGGGCGCGAACTACCCGCGCGCCGCGAACTTCTCGTTCGACTACGGCAACGCGCACTTTACGATCCTCGACGCCAATTACTACGTGGACTGGACCGGCCCCGAGTTGCGCGCCTGGCTGGAGAAGGACCTGGCGGCGGCGCAGACCGCTGCGTGGCGTTTCGTCGGGCTGCACGTTCCCCCCTTTCACTCCTCGCGCAAGCACCAGGACGAGCAGTGGGTGCGGGTGCTGACCGACCTGTTCGAGAAGTATAAGGTGGACCTGGTCATCTCCGGGCACGTGCATAACTACCAGCGCTCCAAGCCGATCCGCTTTCAGGCGGTCCGGGGGCTCGACGGGAACTTCGTGGGGCGCGGCGGGCGAGTCCGCGGCGAGATGGCTCTCGACGAAGCGTACGACGGCGAGACTCGCACGCGCCCGAATGGGGTAATCTACCTGGTGACGGGCGCGGGCGGCGGCAGTCTCTACGACCGCGGCCAGCAGGACAAGCCGGAGTCGCTCCAGCCGTTCACGGCGAAGTACATCGCCGATAACTACTCGCTGACCGTCTTCGACGTCAGCGATCGCACGCTGACCGTGCGGCAGGTCGACGCCGCCGGGAAGGAGCGCGACCGCTTCGTCGTCGCGAAATGAGCATTCGCGGTTACGACTGAAACGACGGCTTTTATCGCATCAACTTAGAGGTGACACAGGAATGACGGGAAATCTTTCACGGCGCGCGATTCTACGCGCCGCCATACTCGCGCCCGCGGCGCTGAGCGCCCTGCCGCGTATTGGGCGGTCCGCTGCCCAAGACCCCGCGCCGCCGGCCGGTCCCTACACGCTGCCGAAGCTGCCGTACTCGACCGACGCGCTGGAGCCGCACATCGACAAGCTGACGATGGAGACGCACCACGGGAAGCATCACGCGGCCTACGTCAAGAACCTGAACGACGCCGTTGCCAAGGCCCCCGCGCTGGCGAAGAAGTCGCCGGACGAGCTGATCAAGATGCTCGATGAGGTGCCCGAAGCCATCCGAACGGCGGTGCGGAACAACGCGGGCGGCCACGTCAACCACACGATGTTCTGGACGCTGATGAAGCCGAACGGCGGCGGCGCGCCCAAGGGCGAGCTGGCGCGGGCGATCACCCGCGCGTTCGGTTCGTTCGAGAAGTTCCAGGAGCAGTTCAACGACGCCGGGGCGAAGCGGTTCGGCTCGGGCTGGGCGTGGCTGGTGGCGGATTCCGGCGGCGTGCTGGAGGTGATCTCGACGCCGAACCAGGACAACCCGCTGATGAAGGAGTACGGCGGTAAATACCCGATCATGGGCAACGACGTCTGGGAGCACGCCTACTACCTGAAGTACCAGAACCGCCGCGCGGACTACCTGAAGGCGTGGTGGAACACACTGGACTGGGCCGAGATCGAGAAGCGGTTCGCCGCGAGCCGATAGTCGGCGGCGGGTTCCTCTACTCCGCGGGGCGCGCCGCCGGGTCGCCGGGCGAGAGGCGCGCCCCGCGGGCGAAGTCCGACGCGCTCATCGCCGCGCGGTTCTCCGGCTGAACGCGCGTCAGCAGCAGCAGGCCGTCCGGGGTCCCGAGCGCGACTCCGTCCTTGCGCACGCCCGCGACGATACCCGCCAAAGCCGACTCCTCCGCAAGCGCCCGCGCCTCCAGCACCTTAATGGTCCTGCCTCCCAGCGTCACGAACGCCCCGGGGCGCGGGGACGTCCCCCGCACCCGGCGCTCCAGCACCACCGCGGACTCCGCCGCCGGGTCCAGCAGTCCGTCCGCCCGGGTCACCGGCGAGGCGTACGTCATGCCCTCTTCGCCCTGCGGGTGCTCCGACAACCCTCCCGCCTCCAGCCGGTCCAGCGTCTCCACGAGGAGCGGCGCGCCGAGCGCGGAAAGCCGCGGCTCCAGGGTCGCGACGGTATCGTCGGGGCGGATCGCCTCGCGGGCTTCGAGGAAAACCGGGCCGGTGTCGAGAGTCGCCTCCATTCGCATCGTCGCCACGCCCGTCTCCGCGTCGCCCGCCAGGATCGCGTGGTGGATGGGGGCCGCGCCACGCCAGCGGGGCAGGAGCGAGGCGTGGACGTTGATGCCGCCGTAGGGCGGGGCGTCCAGCATCGACTTCGGGATGATCTGGCCGAAGGAGATCACCACCAGCGCGTCCGGCGCGAGCGCGGCGATCTCATCGGGGAACGGCTTGCGGCGCACGCGCTCGGGCTGAAGGACGGGGTAGCCGAACTCGACTGCCTTCTCCTTCACGGGCGAAGACTGGAGCCTCATGCCGCGCCCGCTGGGCCGGTCGGGCTGGGTCACCACGGCGAGGATCTGGTGGCGCGGGGCCGCGTCGTGCAGCGCGACGAGGGTGGGGACGGCAAACGGCGACGTTCCGAAGAAGACGACGCGCATGGGAAGGCTGCGCCTACTCCGCGGGGGCGGGTTCGCCCGCCTCGCCCCGCTCCTCGGCCGGCGTGAGCATGTGCAGGGTCTCGGGGGCGGCGCGGTCGATGAACAGGACGCCGTCGAGGTGGTCGATCTCGTGCTGGAGGATGCGCGCCTCGAACTCGCGGGCGCGGAACTGGAGCGGCTTGCCTTCCAGGGTCATCGCCTTGACCACGATTTCGTTTGCCCGCTTTACCACCCCGCGCAGCCCGGGGATGGAGAGGCAGCCCTCCTCCGGCTCGTACTGCTCGCCCTTCATCTTGAGGATCTCAGGGTTCAGGAGTGCGGTCAGGCCCTCGCCCGCGTCGTAGGTGACGAGGCGGATCGACTTTCCCACCTGCGGCGCGGCGAGTCCGACGCCGTGCGCGCGGTACATGATGTCGCCCATCTCGGCGGCGAGCGCCCGTACCTCGTCGGTGACCTCGGAGACGGGAGCGCAGACCTGGCGCAGCACCTCCCACCCGGACGTCTCCCGGTACTTGACGACCCGGCTGTCGTCGAACGGGATGTTCTCGTACTTGTCGCTCAGCGCCTCCGCCTTCTGCTGGGCGGCCTTGCTGCTGCGGTGCGGTTCGCCTCGCAGTGGAGCGATCTTGACGGGGGCTTTCTTGCGTCCGACGATACGGGTGGGCATCCGGGAAACCTTTGGGATGGACTGCCCGATATTTTACCACGGGAGGCGGCCACGCGCTTAACGGGGGAGGGTCTTACTTGCCGATGCAGAATCGGGAAAAGATGCCCGCGATGACCTCTTCGCGCGCCGTTTCGCCGGTGATCTGACCGAGTGACTGGAGCGCGCCGTGGGCGTCCACCGCGATCAGTTCGGCGGGCCCTTCTTCCCCCAGGGTGCGCCGCGCGGCGGCGAGACTGCGCTCCGCCTCGCCCAAAGCGGCGGCGTGCCGCGCCGATATTACCACCGCCGGAGAGGCCGACGCCGCCCCCTCGGAACCGAGTATCCCCCCGAGTGCTGAGCGGAGCGGTTCTATGCCCCCCGGTTCGGGCGCTGCCGTCGCGACGACTTCGGCGACCCGGCCCGTGAGGGCGGCGCGCGCGGCGGCGACGGTCGGGCCCGGATCAGCGGCGTCGGCCTTGTTGGCGGCGACGACGAGCGGGCGCGACCCGAGTTCCTCCAGCAGGCGCGCGTCCCCGGGAGTCCACCCGGTGGTCGCGTCGAGTACGGCCACGACGACGTCCGCCGTCTCGACCGCCTCCCGGGCGCGGGCCACGCCGATCCGCTCGACCGGGTCCTCCGTTTCGCGGATGCCCGCCGTGTCGAGCGCCCGCACGGGCACCCCGTTAAAGTTCAGCGCCTCCTCGATGACGTCGCGCGTGGTACCCGCGACCTCAGTCACGATGGCGCGCTCACGCCCGCTCAGCGCGTTCAGCAGGGACGACTTTCCGACGTTGGGCCGGCCGACGAGGACGACCGTGACGCCGTCGCTGAGCCGCCGTCCGTAATCGAAAGTCGCCAGCAGGTCGCCGACTCTTCCCTGCGCGCTCTCCAACGCCCGGTCCACGGCCGCGCGGTCGATCTCGCCGACTTCCTCCGGAAAGTCGATGCTCGCCTCGATCCGCGCCAGGGCGTCCCGAAGGTGGTCGCCGCACTCGGCGACCGCCCGGCTCAACTCGCCGGCTACCTGTCGGCGGGCCGCCCGCTGCGCGGCGACGGTCTGCGCGGCGACGAGTGCGGCGACTCCCTCGGCCTGGGAGAGGTCGATCCGGCCGTTGAGGAACGCCCGTTCGGAGAACTCGCCGGGGCGGGCCGCCCGCGCGCCCGCCCGTAGGCAGGCGGCGAGTACCCGGCCGAGGGTTACATCCCCACCGTGCCCCTGCAATTCGGCGACGTCCTCGCCGGTGAAGGAGTTCGGGGCGCGGAAAACGGCGAGGAGAATGTCGTCGATCTCCTCGCCGGTCGCCGGGTCGCGGACCACGGCGCGGCGCAACGTCTGCGGGGGCTGCTCCTGCGGGGAGACACGGGCGCTGGCGACGCGTGCGGCGACGACGAGGGCGTTCGGACCGGAAAGGCGGACGATTCCGACTCCCCCCGGACCGGCCGCCGTGGCGACGGCGGCGATGGTGTCGGCGTCGCGCGAGAGAGGCATCAGCGCGGGGGGATCATAGGACGCAGCCCGCTGCTGCCGAGATCGAGCGGCGCTGCCTCCTCGTTCCAGTTCGGCGCGGATTGGCCGATCGCGCCGCGCTGCTCGCCGCCGAGGACGGGTCCGAGGACCTTGGTGAACATCTGAAAGAGGGGGGCGAGCATCAGCCCTGTCACGAAGATGTGCAGCAGCGTGCCTACCAGGCTCGCGATCACGGTATTTCGGCCCACTTCCAGCCTGCGCCGGTCGTCAAGCATCATAAAGACGATGCCGACCGGGAGCATGAAGTACGGGAGCAGCAGGCCGGAGATTATCCCCGTCCAGTTTGCCACCCCGGGGTCGACGCCGGCGACGGGCCGGGGCGCAGCTACGGACGGCGGCGGGGAAGGCGCTCCGGCGGCGACCCCGGCCTCGCGGGGCGCGGCCGGTACGCGCGCGGCTGCCGCCGGAGGGGGCGCGCCGGGAGCCGCGAGCGGCGTGCCGCATTTCCAGCACGCGGCCTGCGTGTCGAAGTTGTTCGACCCGCAGCGAGCACAGATAAGCCGTCCCGTCGTCGTTGCCATCGGCGGACCGTCACTTCCCTTTCAGGAGGGCACCTGCGGCTCGGGCGGGGCGAAGGGGGCGGTGTTCTGCGGCGTCTCGAACGGGTTCCACTTGCCGGTACGGACCCAGTTGACGTACAGCATCACGGCGAAGAATACGAGGACCAGCGCGACCGTCACGACGCGCCGCATCTTCGTGGCCGAATCGATCTGGGGGCGAAGCACCTGAACGGCTGCCTCTTCGCGGCCGACCTGGTTGAACCGGAGGCCCGCCATCCCGGAGCCACTCGCCGGGGCGGGGGACTCCCCAGCCTGCCTGTCGTTGCTCTCCTGCATGGGAATCCTTTCGGCGTGAAACGGCTTCAATCCTGTACGCAAGCGACCGATAATTTTGTTGAAACCCTAGCGCCCCTGGTGCCTCGTATTTAATGGCAGAAGTACGTCCGTCGCGCGGACGCGCGATGCCGCCAGGAAAGACTCCGCCGCCATGTCTACGTTCGAGTTGTGCGAGACGGTGCGCCCCCTGTTATCGGCCGTAGTCGATGGCGAGGCGACACCGACTGAGACCGCGCTTGCCCAGGAGCACGTTCGGGGGTGTCGCGCCTGCGCGTCACACCTCGCGTTCCTGCGCCTCTCTCATGGGGTACTTGCCCGTACGCCGGATTCGTTCCCGCCGGCCGCTCTTGCGGAGCGTATCGCGGCGGCCACCTACGGGAAGCCGTCGCTGGCGACGCGTTTCCTGGGATTTTTGCAGCCCGCTCCGGCCCGCTACGCGCTGGCGACCGCGCTCACCGTGGGCATCGTCGCCGTTGTTGTATCACGACTGCCCCAGCCTGTCACTGCGCCTCCCCGCGTCGCCGAAGCGCCGCACGCCGGGCCCGTTCCGAGAGCCGGGACGGGCTCTGGGAACCCGGTTCAGGGGACCAGCGCATCCCGACCTGAAGACCGTGCTCCGGTGATCGCGGCGCGCCCGGCTGTATCGCCTCCGTCGGCCCCGCGCTCTGCTTCGGGTGGCCCGGCGAAGACGGATCGCGTCGCGTCGGCGGCGGCCCAAACCCCCGCCTTCGGCAGCGCGAACGCGGAAAGCGGGCGCACGGGCGAGCGGCCCGCGGCGAGAGTCGCGGGCGTCGCGAAGTCGGCTGCCGCCGACGGCGCGGCGACTGCCGCCCGTTCTCCCCAGGCGCCCGCGCCCTCGAAGCCTCAGCCTCGGCCGGTTCCCTCGCACGTGGTCACGGCGTACCAGCCCAAGGTCTCCGCCCCGAACCCCCTGAGCGGTGGCGACGGCAGCGCTTCTCCCGGCGGCGTGACGGTCGACAGCGGGGGCGCACCGGCCCCGCGCACGTCGCCGACCCCGGCCGTTCGCGATGCGGGTTCATCGGCGGCCATCGCCGCCGCCAGTAATCCCGCTGTCAACTCGACGCCGACGGCGCGCGCGCCCGTTGCCGAAGAGAAGGCTCCCGTGGTAATCGCCAGTCTCCCGGACGAGGATGAGGGCACGGCCCTCGCCCTGAAGAACGTCGGCCCTCGCTCCCTATCCGGCGAAGTCGCCATGAATTCGCGCGGCGGCGGACGCCGCAACAGCGGCCTGAACAGCAGCTTCGGAGTGGCGGACGGACGCGGCGGGAACATGCCCATTGTGGACGCTCCCGTCAAGTAACCGGGCCACGGCGGTGGAACGCGGGGTGCCTTCGCGTGGTAGAATAAGTAGCGAAGTGAAACGAGATATCGCCCCTAGAAAGGCGTATCCGCGTGAGCAGGGGCGCTGTTGCGGAGTCTCTTCTGACCCCTCGCATTGCCCCCAGTTTGTGCCCACGTTCGGTTTCATTTCCTGCTCGACGGGTCGTGCCAACTTCGGAGGTGATTGATGGGTCGGACGGCAATACGGTGCAACTGTGGCCAGCGCATCTCCCAGCGGGATGTAATGCAGACGGGGTACTATCCCCGGATGTTTGGTCCCAGTTTCGTCTATGTTCGGTTCCGTTGTTCCCGCTGCAAGAAGCTCGGCGAGCAGTTCGTCAAGCAGGAAGAGTGGGAGAGCGGAATTCTGCGCGACAGCGGAACGGAATCCACCACCGGGGAAAAGGATCGGTTCACGACTCTGGGGCCGATCAAGCTCTCCGAACAGGCGGATTTCCACAATGCGCTGGATAAACTAACGGATCTCAAAGCCATTACTTCGGAGTTCGGGGCTCCGCCGGTCAAGAAGCCGGCCAAGAAGCGGTCTCCGAACGAGAAGGAAAAGCGGCAATAGATACAGCGCGAGGGGCGCACCGGAAACGGTGCGCCCCTCGTTCGTTTTTGGCCCTTCGCTGCCATCCCGATAGTCCTCAGGCGTGGCCCGCCTTCTCGCCGTTCAGGAGCGCGAGCGCGTGGGGCAGAAGCGGGAGAAGCGTCTCCAGGCCCTCGCGCACCGCACCCGGGCTCCCGGGCAGGTTCACAATGAGGGTCTGGCCGTGAATGCCCGCCACTCCCCGGCTGAGCGCCGCGGTCGGGAGGCGCTTCATGCCCTCGTGGCGGAGAAGCTCCGAAAGGCCGGGGGCGTTGCGGTCGAGGATGGAGACGGTGGCCTCGGGGGTGACGTCGCGGGGCGAGAACCCCGTCCCCCCGGTCGTGAGTATCAGGTGGCATCCCGCGTCGCACATCGCGATGAGCTGCATCGCGATCTCGCCCTCTTCGTCGGGTACGAGCACCCGGAGAAAGACCTGATAGGAATTGGCGGGAAGGTCCGCTTCGATGGCGGGGCCGGACAGGTCCTCGCGCTCACCCCGCGCGCACCTGTCCGAAACTGTCATGATGCCGACGCGGTACATGCCCGCAGGTTCGGCACGCCGCCCCACGAATCCTCCGACGCCCCCGAGGATTAGCCGCCGATCTGCGCCATGATGCGCAGGCTCCCTCCGCGACCGAGACGCCCCTCAAAGTCGGACTGCTCCGGCTTGTGGGTCAACGCGGCGCGCGTGTGCTCCAGGATCGCGCCGTCCGCGCAGCCCGCGCGGAGCGGGGTCATGAGGTCGTACTCGTAGTTGTCCGAGAGGCAGGGGACCAGGCGTCCGTTCGCGGTAAGGCGCAGTCGATTGCAGCCGTCGCAGAAGCGGTGGGAGATCGGGTTGATGACGCCCACCGTGCCCTGCGCACCCGGGATCTGGAAGTTACGCGACGTGGACGCGCGCTCGTCGTCAAGGGCCACGAGGTCGGGGAAGGCGTCCCGGAGGCGGGAGACGACCTCGTCGTTGCTGACGTAGCGCGCCCGCCACTGCGGCGGCGTCACCATGCCGATGGGCATGTACTCCAGGAAGCGCACCGAGAGGGGGTGCGTCTGCGTGAGGCGGGCGAATTCGACCACCTCGTCGTCGTTCACCCCGCGCATCACGACGCAGTTCAGCTTTATCGGGGCGAACCCTGCCGCCAACGCCGCCTCTACTCCCTCCCAGGCGCGCGCGTATTCGGGCCTGCGGGCGATCTCCACGAACCGCTCCGGCTTCAGCGTGTCCATGCTGATGTTGACCCGGCGGACGCCGGCGTCGCGGAGCGCGGCGGCGTACCGGGGAAGCAGGATGCCGTTCGTGGTAATCGTGACTTCGCGGATGCCGGGAATCGCGCCGAGCAGTGCCGCCAGAGCGGGCACGTCCTTACGGACCAGCGGCTCGCCCCCGGTCAGGCGGATCTTGCGCAGACCGGCGGACGCGAGGACGCGCGAGACGCGCTCGATCTCGTCGTAGGTGAGAACGTGCGCCGGGTCCTCGTACGGGACGCCCTCCTCCGGCATGCAGTAGACGCACCGCAGGTTGCAGCGGTCGGTCAGGCTGATGCGCAGGTATTCGATGCGCCGCCCGAAGCTGTCGGAGACGGCACCGACGGTCGGGAGCGTCGTCGCGGAGGTGGAAGGCGAGTACATCCTGTGAAAATTATACCCCTCCCGTGAACCCATTGCTCCCACGGCGGTACCAATGAGGTAGAAGAGATGGAAAGGGAAGCCGCCGCGTCCTTACCGTGAGCCATCCGTGAACCCGCTGAGTGAGAGTCAACTGATCCGCCTGGTGAAACAGGGGGACGAGCGCGCCACCGCCGATTTCGTCGATCGGTTCGGCGGGCGCGTTCACGCCCTCTCGCGCCGCTATGCCCGGACGGAGGCGGACGCCGAGGATTTGACCCAGGAGATATTCGTGGACCTGTTCCGGGGGATCGCGGGGTTTCGCGGCGACGCCGCGCTGTACACCTGGGTCTACCGGGTCGCGCTGAACCATTGCCTCAAGCACCGGGACCGACGCCGGGAGGACTCCCTGCCGCTCGACGACAGCAGGGTTCCGGCGGCGGGCGACCAGTTCGACCCCGTGCGCCAGGCGACGAAGGCAGAACTCGCGCGTACGGTGGAAACGGCGCTGTCGGAACTGACGCCGGAGCACCGCGAGGTCGTCGTCCTGCACGAGCTGCACGGCCTGACCTACGTTGAGTGTGCTGCGCTCCTTGAGATTCCTGTCGGCACGGTTAAGTCGCGCCTGTCCAATGCCTTCAAGAGGCTTCGGACGCGGCTGCGCGGCTACCTGCTGGATTCGGAGGCGGAGGTCGGCCTGGGGACGGAGGGGATGACGCTCCGCCGGGCCGAGGCGGGGGGGGAAGTACGATGACGGACGCACCGCGAAACCCGGGGCGGCGGGAGCTACTACAGCAGTCTCCCGCGGGGGTGACGTGCGCCGCCGGTGAGCGTTTCGCGCCGGAACTGAAGGCGTACGCGGACGGCGAAGTGCGGTCGCCCCTGAGCCGGTTCGCCATAGCCCGGCACGTGGCCGCGTGTGCGGCCTGCCGGGACGAGATCGAAGCGATGCGAGAAACCAGGGATCAACTTCGGGTCGCCGCCGACGCCACGGCGGGTGCGGCGCTCAGCCCGGCCCTCCGGAGCCGCCTGCTCACGGCGGCGACCCGAAGTTGATCCC
>DATLHN010000845.1:0-1763 GCA_035539875.1 Armatimonadaceae bacterium | reverse complement strand
GCCCGACGCGATCCGCCGACGGGCGAACGCCTGTATCAGGAAGTACGGCGCGGACAGGTTCAGGGCGAGGGTGCGCGCCCACCGCTCCGGCGTCATCTCCGGAAACGGGACGTCGAAGAATCCCCCGGCGTTGCTGACCAGAATGTCCAGACCCGGCTCGGCGGCGAAGGCGGATTCGATCAGGGCGGCGGGCGCGTCCGGGTCGGTCAGGTCCGCGTGCAGATAAGGGGCGTTTCGCGGCAGATCGGCCGGGCGCTCCGGCTCGTGCCCGTGGTAGACGACGCGCGCCCCCGCGGCGGCCAGTCCGTCCGCCATCGCGCGGCCGATTCCGCGGCTGGACCCGGTCACCAGCGCGGCCCGGCCGTCGAGGGAGAAGGAGTCGCTCACGGCGCGGCCTCCAGACCGGGCAGGCGGAAGCAGCGCGCGGCGTTGTCGCGGGCGACCCGGTCGAGCAGCCCCGCAGGCAGCGCAAGCAGGCAGTCGGCCTCGTCCCGGTAGGTCGCCCACAGGCGCAGGTCGGCGTCCACGTAGCTGTGGTAGGGCGAGTCGCTGCCCCAGAGCAGTTTGCCCGGGTAGGCCGCGGCCAGGTCGCGCAGGACCGCCTCCGGGCGCGCGTAGTCACTGTCGAACCGACGTGCGGGCGGCGCGACGTGCGGGGAGTCCGCACAGGCGAGCCGGCAGTGGATGATGTGCGCGGAGCAGTCGAACCACGCGTTGGGCAGCGCGGCGACCCGCTCCAGGCACTCCCGGTCGAACCGGCACGAGTGGGCGACGCAGAAACGCAGGTCGGGCACGCGCTCGGCTACGTCGAGGATGTCGGACGCCTGCGCCCAGGGGTCCTCCGGGTAGACGCTGGAGTGGACGAGCAGCGGCAGGTCGCGCTCGCGCGCGAAGTCGAGCAGCACCCGCCCCTGGTCGAGCAGCGCCCGGATCGGCGCGCGCAGCATCGTCGTCTGGAACTTCAGTCCGTAAAAGGGACGCCCGCCGTCGCCCAAAGGCGCGAACTCGTCCCAGAGGGTGCGCAGCGCAGCCGCCTGTGCGTCCGTGGCGCGCAACGGGTCGGCCATCGCGAGCGGGAAGACGCGCCCAGCGGCGTCGCCGGGGAAGAGGCGGTAGACCTCTTCGAGCAGGCGGCGGTTCTCCCAGGCGTAGGGAACGGCCTCCAGCGCGCCTTCGGTGCGGACCTCGCCCGCGCGCATCCCCTCCAGGCTCAGGCCCAGGTGCGTGACCATCGGGAACACGAGAAAGTGACTGATCCCCGCCGTGTCTCCCTCGGCGAGCAGTTGTGGCAGGGTCTGGGCGTAGGGGTAGTTACCTCGCAGGTAAAAGCCAAGCTCGACGCCGACATGATTGTGACAGTCGACGCGGACGGGGGCCGGGGACGCCACTACCGCACCCTCCCGCGGGCGTCCACGCGCCAGGTCTCGGCCGCGCCGCCCGCCTCCACGACCGTCACTTCGTCGGCGAGATTGACCACCGGGCAGACGTGCGCGGGCACGAACGCCACCCGCTCACCCAGCCGCAGGGCGTCCGCGTCCGCGCCCGTCACGAAGCCGTGCTCCTCCGAAAGGCGGACGACGTTCAGGTCCCGGCCGTCCGCGGCGACGGCGGAAAGGCCGTTGGGCGTCTTGTCGCTGCTGAAGGTCTTGGAACCGGCGTCGATCAGGGCGAGGCCCGGCTCGGGCCGGTCCACGACGGTCGCGAACACCGTGAGCGCCACCTCGTCGAACGCCATGCACCCGGTCAGACGCGAGAGCCACAGG
>DATLHN010000844.1:0-5886 GCA_035539875.1 Armatimonadaceae bacterium | reverse complement strand
CCGGAACATCTGCGCGACGGCGGGGTTCGTCTCCACCTGCCCGAGCAGGCTCGCGACCATGGCGAGCGGGCTTCCGGCCGCGCCGCCGCCCCCGCTCAGCAGCGTCTTCATCTGCGAAAGCTGCTCCGTGGTCCCCGCGCCGGACTGACCGGCGAGGCGCTCCATCTCCTTCCAGGTGAGGTCGCTGTTGCGAAAGTGGGCGCGTCGGTAGTCGACCGCTTCGAGCTGGAACCGGACCCCGAGCGCGCGCGAAAGCCGCGTCTGCAGCGCCACGGTCGAGCCCTGCTCCCCGTTCGCCTTCGCGGCCGGCGCGGCCGGGGTCGGCGCAGCGGTCGCGGGTGGCGACGGCGGTACGTCCCCGGCCGCGACCTTGATGCCCTCGAAGAGCACCACGGTCTGCCGGTCGAGGAACGTTTGCAAGTCGCGGTAGTACTCGGCCTCGCCGATGTGGGTCACGGCGACGAGGTGGACCGTGGGGCCGTCCCCGCTCGCGGGCGCGAAGGTCCGTATGGCCGTCTGGATGCCCGTCGTGGTGCCGTCCGCGGCCTTTTCCGCCCGCGTGTACGCCGGGACCTTCTGCGCCGGGGCGGCCGTGGCAGCGGCGGCGGGGGGAGCCGACGACGACTGGGCGAGGGCGAAGGGCGTCGCGCCTGCCGCCGCCAGAGTCGCGACCGCCGACGCCAGCGCGCCGCGAAAGAGCCGGGTTCGGGTGTTACGGTTCATAAAGGATTGGACCAGATTTCCGCGCTTTCGTTGCGACTGTTACGCGCCGCCGCTCTCCAGTAGCTTCTTCAGGGCGAGCAGCTCGACGAGGTGGTACTGGTCCTTGGGCCGGTTGGCGGCGCGCTTCATGGCAATGAGGTCGTCGAGCGAGGCGACGCGGACGACGAATCCGCCGAGGTCCAGGGGAACCGCGCGCTCCCACAGCCCCTCGAACGAGTCCACGCCGGGCACCACGCGCATGACGTCGACCGCGCCGAGGTCGGTAGCGAGGTTCAGGAAGCGGACGCCGCGCAGGGTCGCGGGCTTGACGACGAACCCGTCGTTCGCGGGCCGCCCCAGCACGCGCGCGCGGATCGCGGTCAGCAGTGCCGACAGACGCTCCAGGTTCTCCGGATCGACGGCGTACGCGAAATCGACATCGGTCGTGAGGGAGTCTGAGCCGTGCAAGGCCAGTGCCACGCCGCCGATCACGACGAAGCGTACTCCCGCCTCCCCGAACCGACGTATGGTCTCAGCGAATGGGCTGTCTATTTCGGGCATCCTTGATAAGCTGGAGCGTGCGTCTACCCGCGTCGAGTTTCTTTAGTCGCTCGGCGGGGGTGAGTTTGAGGTTCTCGCGCAGGCGCGCGAGGTCCACCCCGTTTTCGTCCTGATCGCCCCAGGCGTCGGGATTCTCCTCCTGCCAGCGGATGATCGCGAGGGCTTCCTCGGATAGCTCGTCGTCGGGTGGTTCGGACATAGATTCGCTCCGGGCTTATTGTACGCTAACCGGCGCGTCGGCGACGGTAGCGGCGGCAGGGCGCAGCGGCAGGGCGAGCGCGCCAGCGACGGACACGGCCATTAGAAGCGACCCGGTGACGACGAGCGCCGCCCGGACCGGCGCGTACTCGGCGACAACGCCGACCGCGACGAGGCCGAGCGACCCGGCGGCGAACTGGAACGCGGAGAGCGCCGTGAAGACCCGGCCTGCCATCGCCTCCGGCGTCTCCTCCTGGAGGACCGTCTGCTGGAGCGGGTTGCCCGCGCCGAGCAGCAGGCCCGCGAGCGCCGCGGCCAGCACGACCTGGTACGGCTCGGCGGCGACGCCGCACAGTACGATCGCGCCGCCGGTCAGCAGCAGGCCGCCGTAGTAGATCGCGGAGCGGGACAGCCGACGCGAGAGCGCCGAGAAGGAGAGCGCCCCGACCGTCGCCGCGAGTCCGAAGGCGGACAGGCAGACCCCGAGCAGCGTCACGCTCCCGAAGGTTCGGGTCGCGAGGACCGGCAGGAGCACGCCCAGGAACGGCAGGAGGACCAATCCGGCCGCAGCGCCGACCGCCGCCAGCGGGCGCAGCGGCGCGTGCCGGAAGAGGAAAACGATTCCCGAAAGCGACGGGCGCGGTTCCTCGGGCGCGGGCTCCGCCTCGGTGGCGTCCGCCTCGGACTCCCACGGCATTCGGCGCGGGACCGTGGTCGCGAAGAGGAGGGCGCAGAGCAGAAAGCTGGCGGCGTTGACGAAGAACGCGTTGGTGACGCCCATCGCGCCGATCAGCGCGACCCCGAGGACCGGCCCGCAGAAATCGGCCCCGTTCTCCAGGCCTCCGCGCAACGAGTTGACCCGCTCCAGGGGCTGCCCGGCGAGACGCGTTACCCCGGGGACCAGCGTCTGCCGGGCCGCGCTCCCGGTCGGGTCGAAGAGCGCGCCGAGCAGCACCAGCAGGAAGAGCAGCGCGGCCCGGACGCCGCCCCCGAGGGCGAGGAACGCCAGCGGCAGGGCGAGGACTGACAGGGAACTGAGCACGTCGGAAAACACGCTGAGGTTCCACGCGCCGAGTCGGTCGATGGCGCGGCCCCCGTAGAACGCGGCCAGGAGGTAGGGGACGAGGTTTCCCGCGCCCGCGACCCCGGTCAGCAGGGGCGAGCCCGTGTACCGGAGGACCAGGACGGGCATCGCCACTGCCGCGACCTGGTTCCCGAGCAGCGACAGGAACTCCGCGACGATCAGGCCGACGAGCGGCACGCCGGAGCGCGGGCGCATGGGCGCGGCCTAACCCGCCGTCAGGGTCACCTCGGCGGGGGCGAGGCCGTCGGCCTCGGCGCGCAGGGTGATCGGGCCGCGGCTCAGGAGGAGCGGGCGGACGACGGCCTGGAGCGCGCCTCGCCAGGCGCGGCGGACCGGGCCGCGCAGGCTGGAGACGTCCAGCGGGTCGGCGCTGCCGAGCGCGGCCAGCTCGCCCGCCCCGGAGACGGTGACGCGGACGGGGTGCGCGGCGGAGGGCACCTCCACCCCCCGGGCGTCCACGACCGAGATGTCCACGAAGGCGAGGTCGTCGCGGTTCGCGCGGAGAGCGGCGCGGTCGGGGCGCGCGGAAAGCGCGGCGGGCGCGCCCGCGGTGCGCAGTACATGCTCCGCCACGGGGTTGCCGTCGCGGTCGAGGCCGACGGCGCGGAGTTCGCCGGGCGCGTACGGGACCGCGAACTCGGCCGTATACCGCTCGGCGCGGGTCGTCGGACGCTCGCCGATCTCCGCGCCGTCGAGGTAAAGCCGGACGCGCTCGCAGGACGAGTAGGCGACCACGGTGAGGGGGTCGCCCTCGTGCCCGGGGAACGTCCAGTGGCCGCGCAGGTGCAGGGGCCAGCCCCATTTGACCGACCAGCCCTCCGTGTTGTGGCGCTGCCCCGGCTCCAGCGGCGCGACGACCGCGAGGTGGAGGACGCCGGGACGCCAGACCGCCTCGTGGAAGTAGGACTGCGGCTTGCGCCGCCCGATCAGGTCGAGGTCGCCGCAGACAGCGGTGTGGAACGGGTAGGTGAAGCCGACGACGCCGTCCGCCTCGATCAGCGTCTGCCCGATGCTGGACTCGCCGATGTAGTCCTGCGCGGTCCAGACGAAGTCGCCGACGACCCACGGGTGCTTCTCCACGAGCTGCCAGGCGTCGAAGATGTCCTTCGAGTACGCCTCCGAGCCGACGATGACGCGCCGGGGATTGCGCTCCCGGTCGGCCTCGTAGTGCTCCCACTGGTAGTTGTATCCGGCGATATCGAGGTGCTCGAACGCCGGGTCGCTGCTGGTCGGCCAGTCCACCCACGGCGTCTCGCTCTTCCACCAGGGCGCGCAGACGCCCGCGGTCACGGGCCGCGTCGCGTCGTGGCGGCGCACGGCGTCGCGCAGGTCGCGGGCGATGTCGGGCCGCTCGAACGCCTCGAACACTTCGTTGCCGACCGACCACAGGACCACCGACGGGTGGTTCCGATCGCGCCGCACCACGGCGGCGACCTCGGCGGCGTACCCCTCGGCGAAGTAGCGCCCCTGTCCCTCGGGGACCTTCGTGCGCAGCCACTCGTCGAAGATCTCGTCCATGACCATCACGCCGAGCCGGTCGCAGGCGTCGAGGAAGGCGGGGGACGGCGGGTTGTGCGCGGTGCGGACGGCGTTGTAGCCCGCGGCCTTCAGCAGCTCGACCTTGCGCTCCTCCGCGCGGTCGATCGCCGACGCGCCGAGGATGCCGTTGTCGTGGTGCAGGCAGCCGCCTTTGAGGGTGATCCGCTCGCCGTTCAGCAGCAGGCCACGGTCCGGGTCCACCGCGATGGTCCGGATGCCGAACGTCGCCTCCGCCCGGTCGAGTACGGTTCCGTCCCCCGCCGTGAGCGTCACCTCCGCGCGGTAGAGCGCTGGGCTGTCCGGACTCCACGGGCGCGGCGCGTCCACCTCCAGCGTCACCACCGGTTCCCCGGCCGGACACGAACCCGCCCCGACTTCCGCGCCTTCCGGGTCGCGAAGTCGCACGCCGACCGTGACGCCGTCCGTCCCACCCTCGACCTCAACGGCGACGCGCACGGCAGCCTTCTCGCGCGAAAGCCGCTCCGTCGTGACGTATACGCCGCCGTCGGGGACGATCCGCACCGGGCCGCTGGTGACGAGCCACACGTGCCGGAACAGGCCGGAGCCCGAGTACCAGCGCGAGTTGTGTCCCTCGTTGCGCACGCGCACGGCGAGCACGTTCATGCCGCCGCCCGGGGCGAGGTGCGGGGTCAGGTCGCGGGTGAACGGCGTGTAGCCGCCGTGGTGAGTCGGCCCGAGCGCTACGCCGTTGAGCCAGACGTCGGTGTCGCGGTACGCCCCGTCGAAGCGCACCTCGAAGCGCGTCGCCTGCCACTTCTCCGCCGGCAACTGGAATATCTTGCGGTACCAGCCGGTACTGCCCACGGTCCAGCCGGTCATGAATCCGCCCGCGCTGGCGTCCGGGTCGAACGGCCCGCTGCGCCGCGTCGAAGCCGGGTCCTCCGGCAGGTCTTCGATGGACCAGTCGTGCGGCGTGTCGAGCGAAGTCCGCCACCCGCTGTCGTCGAACTCGGGCCGCTCCGCCCCGTCGGCGTCCCCGCGCAGGAACCGCCACCCGTCGTCGAACGGCCTCACATCCGGCATGCCTCTCGTCCTCCTGAACCGCGCCCCCGCCCGGGTACCCTCTGGGTACCCGGGCGGGGGACTTCTACGGCTTCGTTACCACCAGGCGCGCGACGTACGCGGACGGCGGCTTCGGCTGCGACGCGCTCGGGTACGGCTGAAGCTCGGTCAGGCGCACCGTGTAGCCGTGCGCCGACGCGCCGGTCGGCCCGTTCGCGGGGTTCGTGTTGAGCCGGAGGTCGGACGCCGACTGCCCGGTCTTGTTCACCCGGACGATGACCGCGGCGTTGCCCGCCGAGACGCAGATCGCGTCGATCGGGCAGCGCGTCTCCTCCGGAACCCCGGTCAGCGTCACCGCGAGGCCCTCGTTCTGCACGCCCACCGTCTCGCTCATCGCGAGCGAGAATTCGGTCCCGAGCGCGACCGAGCGGCCCGGCAGCGGCTGCGTGCCCCCGCTGCTGCACCCGCCGGTCATCACCGTCCCGCCCGCGACCGCTACCGCCGCCGTCGCCGCGCAAACGAGCGCCCGCGCCGACCGTCCCACCGCTTTCGTCACTGTTAGTCCCATCCTATGCATTCTCCTCGGAGTCGCCCGGAATTCGCGTTCCGGTCGGGCGGCGTCCAACTCGCAAGAGTACGGGGGCGACGAAGGAAGAGCATGCCGGGAGCACGAGCACACGGGTAATCGCTGTCGCCTCCCGAAATCGCAGTAGAAAGGGATGCACAATGTCGCGACACTCTTTCTGTAGGGCGCGCAGGGCCGTCGCGCGGGCGGCGGC
>DATLHN010000843.1:0-4463 GCA_035539875.1 Armatimonadaceae bacterium | reverse complement strand
CTCTCCCCGAGCGCGCCGAGCACGTGCGCCAGCAACGGTCGGTCGCCGAGCGGCGCGAGGGCCTTCACCGTCGTCCCCGCGGCCCGCGCCATCTCGCCCGAGAGGCGTCCGCCCGCGGTAACGATCGCCGGTACGCGCTCCATCCTCAGCGCACCAGCACCTTCAGCGCCTTGGGCAGCACCTCGATCGTCGCCGGGGTGAACCCCTCCACGTCGCCGTCGATGTTCAGCGGCTGCGCGGGCACCGTGTTCATCGTCAGTTTGCGCGCGGTAAAGACCTTGACCGCCGGGTGGCCGACGTGCTGGCCGTTCTGGACCTTCGCGATCAGCGGCAGCAGTTTGCTCTTGGGCATCGCCTTGATGACCAGTACGTCCACGTGGCCGTCGTCCATCTCCGCCAGCGGCGCGGCCATCATCCCGCCGCCGTACACCTTGCCGTTGAGAATGGAGACCATGAACGCCTTCTCGCTGATATTCTCGCCCGTGTCGGTCTCCAGGGTCAAATGGAAAGGTTTGTAGCTGGGGAACACCTTCAGGATCGCCATGAGGAACGCCCCCCGACCCCGCGCGAAGCGGATGGACGAGTTCATTGTGCGCATCACCTGCGCGTCGAACCCGGTGCCGCAGTTGTTCAGAAACGGCTTGCCGTTGACGGTGCCGACGTCCACGCGCCGCACCACGCCGTTCAGCACGGTCGCCACCGACTCGCGCAGATCCAGCTTCAGCCCGAGATTCCGCGCGACGTCGTTGCCGGTCCCGACCGGGATGATCCCGAGCGTAGCGTCCGTGCCCACAATCCCGCGCGTCACGTCCCCCACGGTGCCGTCGCCGCCGTAGGCGACCACCACCTGGTGCGTCTTCGCCGCCTCCCGCGCCAGTTCCGCCGCGTGCCCCGCCTTCATCGTCGGCACCCACTCGAACCCCGGGCCGAGGAGCGCCTGCGCCTCCACCCGCTGCTCCCCGGCATGCCCGCGCCCCGCCGTCGGGTTGTAGATGACGACCCCGCCCTCGCTGACCATGTGCTCCATGCGCCTGACGTGTCCTCCGCCCCCGCCGCCGCGCCACGTCCCCGAAATCGGGGGGATTGTGCCGCGCTGCCGGGCGGGCGGTCTCCGGGGGTTCGTGGCAAGTATATCCGAGGCGAAAATTCAGCGTCAATGGGAATAAGGTAGGATTCGGGCCGATCGGGTCCCGGGACCGCGCCGGGGCGGTCGCCGTCAAAAAATTGTTCGATTAAGGGGGCTTATGGTAATATGGATACTCTCAGGTGCGTATTTATCCTCAGAGGCCGGGTTTCTTCACCCGGCAACGGCCCCGCAGAGCGGTTCTCCCCGGCCTGTGCGGTGCCCGCGCGGCGGTCGGCCCAGGGACCCTTCCAGCCCGACCGCACATCGACCGATATCAAGGTTGATCGTTCGACGCGACGCACGCACCTTGACAGCTTCCATCGTGCCGGGGCAGGGTAAACCGGGAGGTTAAGGTTCCACGCGGCCCGCTACGGCCGACGTGACGAACGGCCCCGGCGTGACGACAACCGATGCCGGGCGTGGTGCGGCTCCGAGTCCGGAGGCCTCCGCTCTCGCGTCGCGATCCTCGTCGCCGGGGCCGTTCGCGTCCCCGGAGCCCGGCCCTGCGCCGCCGCAGCCGATCGCGCCCCGCCCCTTCCCGGCCAGACACTCGAGATACGAGGGACTCCGGGACGACCGCAGCCTTCCCGCCGCGCCACAAGCCGGTCGCCGCCGGTACCCTCGACTAATCACACGTGCGGACACGCGCAATTCATGAGAGGGGTTTGAATGGGAAACTTCGATATCCTCAAGGCTGCCGAAACGTACCGCCAGCAGACGGACAAGCTGCGGTGGGAGGGTACGTTCGCCGACTACCTCGAACTCGTCCGCGAGAATCCGAAGGTGGCGGACCTGGCCCATGCGCGCGTCTACGACATGGTTCTGAACGCGGGCGTCGAGGAGCGCGAGAACCAGCCGGGGACCAAGGATTACGCCTTCTTCTCCGACGACATCTACGGCCTGGAAAGGACGCTCACGCACCTGGTGGAGGAGTACTTCTCCCCCGCCTCTCGCCGCCTCGACATCCGCAAGCGCATCCTGATGCTGGTCGGCCCCGTCGGCGGCGGCAAGTCCACCATCGTCACCATGCTCAAGAAGGGCATGGAAAGGTACAGCCGCACCGACGAGGGCGCGGTCTACGCCATCCGGGGCTGCCCGATGCACGAGGAGCCCCTGCACCTGATCCCCGAGGACCTGCGCGCGGACTTCAAGCAGGAGTACGGCGTCTACATCGAGGGCGACCTCTGCCCGGTCTGCCGCTACCGCCTGGAGCACGACTGGGACCGCAACATCTCCAAGGTCCCCGTGCAGCGCATTACCTTCTCGGAGCGCGACCGGCGCGGCATCGGCACCTTCAAGCCCGCCGATCCCAAGTCGCAGGACGTGGCCGAACTGACCGGCTCCGTGAACATCCAGGCGCTGGCGGAGCTCGGCAATGAGGCCGACCCGCGCGTCTACAACTTCGACGGTGAACTCAACATCGCCAACCGCGGCGTCATGGAGTTCATCGAGATGCTCAAGGCCGAGAAGCGGTTCCTCTACGAGCTGAACACCGTGGCGGGCGAGCAGACCATCAAGGCGTCGCGCTTCGCGCTCATCTACGCCGACCTGTGCGTCCTGGCGCACACGAACGAGTACGAGTACAACTCGTACTTCGGCAACAAAGAGAACGAGGCGATGATCGACCGCATCTTCGTGGTCAAGGTCCCCTACAATCTGAAGCTGCACCAGGAGATCCGCATCTACGAGAAGCTGATCGGTCAGTCGCAGATCAGCGACGAGCGCATTGACCTGACGCGGGTCCACATCGCGCCGGGCACGCTGCGCGTCGCCTCGATGTTCGCCCTGCTCACCCGCCTGAAGCCCTCCAAGAAGTCGGGCCTCTCGCTGATGACCAAGCTCAAGCTCTACGACGGCGAGAAGCAGGTCGGCGACTGGGACCAGAAGCACGTACGCGAGCTCCAGGACGAGTACACGGATGAGGGCATGCACGGCGTGTCGCCGCGCTTCATCATGAACCGACTCTCCGCGGCGCTGGTGCGCGGCAACAAGGCCTGCATAAACCCGATCGACGCTCTGCGCTCGCTGCGGGACGGCCTGCACGAGTACACCTCAAACGAGGAGGAGTACCGCCGCCTGCTCGGCCTGATCGACGAGACCCGGCGCGACTACGACGAGATGGCCAAGAAGGAGGTCCAGCGGGCCTTCGTCTACTCCTACGAGCAGTCCGCCAAGACGCTGCTCGACAACTACCTGGACAACGTGGACGCCTACTCCAACCGGACCAAGGTCAAGGACCCCATCACGGGCGAGGACGTAGACCCGGACGAGCGGCTGATGCGCTCCATCGAGGAGCAGATCGGCATCTCCGAGAACGCCAAGCGCGAGTTCCGCGAGGGCATCATGCGCTCGGTGGCGAGCGTGGCGCGCCGCGGCGGCAGCTTCGGCGTCGGCTCCGACGAGCGGCTGAAGGAGGCGCTGGAGAAGAAGCTCTTCGCCGACCTTAAGGACGTGGTGAAGATCACCACCAGCACGAAGACGCCGGACGGCGAGCAGATGAAGAAGATCAATGAGGTCGTGGAGCGCCTGTGCGAGGACCACGGCTATTGCCCGATCTGCGCCAACGAACTGCTCAAGTACGTCGGCACCCTGCTCAACCGGTAGGGCACGGCGTCTCCCTGCCCGTCGTCACGACGGGCAGGGACATATTCGATTCCTTTGGACCGCATCCGGATTCGGATTTCGTTTGTATAGAGGTAGACGGCTTTGGCGGTATATGTCAGTACGTGGGCTGCGCGGCGCGCCGGGCGGGAGCCGCTTTGGAGCGCATAGCGCATTTCCAACCGCCGGCCCGCGACTACTTCGATAGGCAGAACGAACCGGATGAGTGAGACAGGTTTCGGCCCCGACGAACTGGGGCAGCGGGCGAAGGCGCTGTACGAGCGCGAGATCAGGGATAACCTTTCGCCCATCGACCAGGGCAAGTACCTGGTGATCGACGTCGAGACGGGCGAGTACGAGATAGACGCGGACGAGGTCGCCGTGTCGATGCGCGCGTACCGGAAGAACCCGGAAGGGCGGCAGCGGTACTGCGTCCGGCTCGGCCGCGAGACCACTGGCACGTTCCGGCGGGTGCGGGACGCGGCGGCGAAGAGGACCGCGGGAGACGCCGCCGGATGATCCAGGGACGCGTGAACGACTGCCGCGAGGCGGAGGTTCGACTGCGGGTGCGCGCCGGGGACGGCGTGGACTGGGAGGTCCTGGCGGTGATCGACACGGGCTTCAGCGGCTACCTGACTCTGCCCCCCGAGCTGGTCACGGAGCTGGATCTGCCCTTCGTCAACCGGCGACTGTTCGCGCTCGCGGACGACCAGACGCACGAGTTCGACGCTTTCGG
>DATLHN010000842.1:0-11609 GCA_035539875.1 Armatimonadaceae bacterium | reverse complement strand
GCGGCGACGGCCTCGTTGGCCGCCTCCATCGCCACGAGGGTGTTGTCCTCCGCCGTGCCCTTCTGGCGCGCGAGCATCTCCAGCTCTTGCTGGAGGTGCTCCAGCTCGCGGGCGGCGGAGACGGTCCCGCCGTAGAGCGTCTTGTTGACCTGGGCGGTCTTCTCCTCGATGGACTGGAGGTGAAGCTCCGCGTCCTTCTGCTCGGCCTGGGCGTGGGTGGCGGCGGCGCGAAGCGTTTCGGCCTGCGCCTTGGTGGCGTTGTACTGGGTGACGGTGGCCGCGCCGGTGTCGAGCGCGGCGATGGCGGCTTTCGCGTGGTCGATCTTGCTGTCGATGGCCTGCACGGCCATCAGCGCCTTGAGATCGTCGAACAGGGACAAGGGTGGGACCTCCGGGTGTACCTTCACCGGGGCCGCGCCCGATACCTCCGCGACGCGCGCTTCAGCCGAGCGCGCCTCAGCCGCGCGGGCGGCGCCGGGGCTTGCCGCCGCGCACGAACATGTACGGAAGCATCTGCCAGTACATGCGGGCGCGGGAGCGGACGCCGCGCAGGAGGCCGAGCTTCTCCTCCTTCATCGGGTGGGTGACGCCGTGGAGGACGACCTGGGTCATGCGGTAGCCGCCCCCGGCGATGAAGTTGGTGATGGCGAGTTCCACGCCGAAGCCGCTCTGGGACAGGCATGGCACCGAGAGGAACAGATCGCGCCGAATGGCGCGCTGTCCGGAGATGTTGGGGACGAGGACCTGGGCCAGCGTCGTCGCGCCGCGCCCGCCGCGGAAGACGCCGAGCGCCATGTCGTACTCGCCCGAAGTGACGGGTGCGGCGAGAGACGCGACGTGTTCCGGGGAGAGGCCGATCAGGTCGGCGTCCAGGAAGAGCAGTATGTCGGCGTCCAGCGCGGCTTCCGCGCCCCGGCGCATGGCCGCGCCCTTACCGGCGTTCGGCACCTGGCGAAGGCAGCGGACTTTGGCATCCTTGCCCTGCGCGGCGGGGTGCGACTCGACGGCGAGGTGCGTCCCGTCCGACGAGCCGTCGTCCACGACCAGGACCTCGTCCACGGCGGAGGCGGCCGCGAGCACGTCCAGTACTCCCTGGACGCGCCCGGCCTCGTTGAAGGCGGGAACGACGGCGGTAACTTTCACGCCGCCGCTCCCGCGCTGCCATGCTGCGATGTCCTCCGGTGTAGGGTCACCTGGTCGAAGTCTGCTCCTTTTTGTAGGCGTTCGCCCGCTCCTGAGCTTTGCGCACGCGCTCGCCCGTCAGCGGGTGGGACGACAGCCACTGCGGTCCGCCCCCGCCGCCGGCTGCTTCGCCCATCTTCATGAAGAAGGACGCCATCGCGTCCGGGTCATATCCGGCATTCACCAGGTACTTGAAGCCGACCTCGTCGGCCTGCGACTCGTCCCCCCGGGAGAACGAGAGCTGGTCAAGCTGGAGGGCGATGCCCGCCGCGACCTGCGCGATGTCGCTCGCGCGACCGAGGGCGATCTGCGCGAGAATCCCCTTGGTCTGCGCGTCGGCGATCTGTTTGGCCGAGTGCCGCTTCGAGATGTGCGACGCTTCGTGCCCGAGGACCGACGCCAACTCGTCGTCGGTGGCCGCGAGGTCGATCAGGCCGGTGTAAAAGTATATCGGCCCGCCGGGAAGCGCGAACGCATTTATATCCTTCGACTGTATCACCTTCACGGTGTAGGGAACGTCGTAGTCCTTCGCGGCCTGCGGGAGGATTCGCGCGGCTACCCGCTGGAGGCGATCGTAATGCGGGCCGCTGGTCAGCACCTTCCCCGCATACTTCCTTTCGACCTCAACCGCGGTCTGCTGGCCTACCTCGACCTCCTGAGACTTCGACATCATCAGGGCGTTGAGTCGCGGACCCTTACACCCGGCGACGGTAGTTGCCGCGCCCGCGCCCGTGGCAAGCAGCGCCGCCGCGACGGCCATGGTGCGTATGTGACGGTTCATAAACCTCATCGTTCGGTACTCCCCTTCTTGTCCCTGTCGCCGCGTGCCGTTGGCGGCTCCGCCGCCGGGCTGGCCTCGCTGCCGGTGAGGGAATCCGCCTGCGCGGAGAGACGCTCGACGGTCGTCCGCAGGCTCTCCACGGCGGCGGCGCTCTGCGCGCGGGCGTCGCCCCCGGCGTCGCGTACCGCCTGCGCGGCGAGGCCGAGCTCCCGCTGAGCCTCGGCGAACCGGCGCTCCCGGAGCAGGACCCGCCCGCGCTCCGTGTGCGCCCTGGCCTGCGCGAGGCGGTCCAGGGGAGCCGCGTCCGCCGCGGACCTGCCGACGGCGGGCACCGCGGGCGCGGCGGTGGTGCCGCCGCGCGCCTGTTTCAGGGCGTTTACCTCCTGCCGGAGACGCCAGGTTTCGAAGGTGTTGTACCCAAGCAGGGCGATAATAATGACCGTGACGACGAATCGGACGAACGCGCCCACTGCCTTACCCATCGTGCTTTATCTCCCTGGCCGCGGTGCCGCTCCCGTTGCCGCCGCCGTGTTTCTGATGCATCCACGTCTTTAGACGCATTTCCAGCGAGAGTGTCGCACGTCCCGTCGCCGCGAGAAGGGCGGACCGCGCGCTGCCGGCCCGCGTGACCGAAAGGCGGCGGTTGTAGCGGTCCTGCGCGCCCCAGCGGTACTTGTACGGCTCGTCGCCGCGCAGGAAGTCGAACTCCGCCGCGCCGTCCGCCTCGATCGCGTGGCGTATGGCGCGTGCGGTCAGCACGGTGCCGATGGAGAGCTTCGCCAGCTCCGGCGCGAACCCCCCGAGGTAGTAGTAACAGCGGTCGCCCTTCTGGAAGCAGTAAAGCGCGGCGCGGATCGCGCCGTCCAGTGAGAGCGTGTGCAGGCGCAGCATGTCCGCCGCGAGCAGGCGCGCGGCGGCGTCCGCGTGGAACCGGCGGGCGGCGTCGTGCGCGAACGCGCCGGGCATCCACCGCCTGCGCCACCGCTCCTGGTGGAGGGCGAAGAAGGCGTCCAGGTCGGCCGCCAGCGTGTCCTCGGTCGCGAGGCGGTACTCCACGCGAAACTGCTTTTCCAGCGCGCGCTCGTAGTAGCCGATGTTCTGGCGCAGCTTTTTCCCCAGGCTTTTGCGGAAAGCCTCCCAGTCGCCGGGAAGGGGGAGGAAAGGACAGGTCTCCCCGGGCCAGACCTCCGTGCGCAGCGGCGGCGGGTCCGCGCCGCCCGCCGCCCCCGCCGGAAGGGCGGCGGTGACTACGGCGTCGGGGCGTACCTGCTGAAAATCGCCCCAGTCCCAGCCGCGCGCACTCTCCGCGAGCGCCCGGAAGAAAGCGGCGGAGACGGCCTCCTCGGAGCCGGGCAACGCGACGATGTCCAGGTAGTCGGAACTGCCCGTCCCGGCGAAGCGCAGGGGGGCGAGTGGCGCGAGGGCGGGGGAGCAGAGCGCGGCCATGCCGGCGGCGTTCCCGGACTCCGAAAAGGCGAGGCCCCGGAAGCGCCGGCCCCGGCCGTGATGGGCCCACCAGGCGTTGGTCCACTCCCAGGTCTGGAAGACGGTAGCGCGGGGAGATGCGCGCGCGATCCGCTGCCAGTCCGCGCCGTGCCGCGCCGCGAACTCCCCGAACTCACTGAAGTGCTCTATTTCCACGCTTTACCAGAAGACCGGCAGTTCCGGTGTAAGGCTGCCGTCCGGTGCGGTCACGGGATTATAGCAAGCAACGAGCATCGGGTCAAGTATGTAAAGTTGACCGATATTATTGACTTTTCCCGCATGGCTGGCTATACTTCCGGTAGGGTGGGACGATAAGACAGAGGCCGACATTTTTACACGCGGCTATTGACACTAATAGTCGTTTGCGTAACAATGTAAGCCTGTATGTGAACTGTCCTAACGCGACGATGCAGTCTTGATGGCCGGATGGTACGGCGCTGTCGCCGCTTTTCGGAATTCAGGGAGCCATTCGCTCCGGAAAAGGCGCACTACATGTTCACTCCGCTTCCGCGGGAGACCGGCGGGTCCGGGAAACGGCGCGACCGGCCGGCCGTACGGGCTGCCCGAGCCTTCACGCTGATCGAGCTGCTCGTCGTCATCGCGATCATCGCGATCCTCGCCGCGATCCTGTTCCCGGTGTTCGCCCAGGCCAGGGAGAAGGCGCGGCAGGCGTCCTGCCTGTCGAACACCCGGCAGATCGGCATCGGCTGGATGATGTACGTCCAGGACTACGACGAGACCGTCGCGCCGCACCGGATCGACACGCCGGGGCGGTCCACCTACTGGCACGGCATGTTCGTGAGCGGCGCGAACGGGGGATGGAACCTGACCGGGGGATTCCTCTACCCGTACATGAAGAACTCCCAGATACAGGACTGCCCGTCCGCCTCGGACATCGCGCCCGCGACCCTCTATCCCGTCGCCTACGGCTACAACACGTACTACCTCACCTACCAGGACTACCCGGCCGCCGGGTGGACGGGGCGACCGGGGTACGCCGCGCTGGCGCAGATGGACCGCCCCGCGGAGACGCTGGTGCTCGGCGACTCGTCGTTCCTGAACGGGACGACCGGCGAGCCGGAGCGGTGGGACGTCTTCTACCCGCCGTCCTACAGCAAGGTGTTCCGCTCGCCGAGCGCGCACGGCCGTCACAACCGGATGTGCAACGTCATGTGGGCCGACGGCCACGCCAAGGCGATGAAGGTGACGCCCTCGCTCGCGGTGTCCGGCGCGGCGACGCTGGGGCGCTACGACTCGAACGCCATCGGCGAGATCCTGCACCCGAACTACCCGAAGGGGTCCGCCGGGCAGGATTACTACTTCGCCCTTCAGAAGACGACGCCCTGACCGATTGTCGCTGGAAACAGAGGGTTAAACCATGTCTCTGTCATCTGCGTCCCGAGCGGACGGCCGCGGCCCGAGCAAGAGGGCTGCTTTTACTCTGATCGAGCTGCTCGTCGTGATAGCGATAATCGCGATCCTGGCGGCCATACTGTTCCCGGTCTTCGCCCAGGCAAGGGAGAAGGCGCGACAGGCGTCCTGCATGAGCAACCTGCGCCAGATAGGGCTCGCCACGCTCCAGTACGCCCAGGACTACGACGACACGCTCTTCATCCGCGAATACACCATGCCGACGGACCCGGTCTACAACTACCAGGTCTGGAGCGCCAAGAGGCTCCGGTCGGACAACTCGTGGGACCGGACCCAGGGCGTTCTTCAGCCGTACATGAAGAACACCGAACTCCAGATGTGCCTGACCGTTCACGGGACGCCGGCCGGGAGTACGACGAGCGACGGGATCGGCTACGGATTCAACCAGACGTACCTGCTCCCCAGCGCCGCGGCCAGCACCCCGCTTTCGGACATCGAAGCGCCCGCGGAGACCGTGTGGATGGCCGACAGCGCGATCCTGAGCGGGAACGAGGTGCGCCTGTTCTCGGCGAACTGGGCGCCCTCAACCGTCTACCCGACGCTCCACGGTCGGCATAACGGGGTCGCCAACATCGTCTGGATGGACGCGCACGTGAAGGCGGTAAAGCCGAAACTGCGGACCGACGCCGTGATCCTGGGCATACCGGGCTCGGTGTGGGCGTACAATAACATCGGGGACCTGCTGAAGCCGGAATACCCGCGCGGGCACGTCAATCAGAACTACTACTACATGCTGAAGAAGCCGACGAACTAGGCTCGGAGGGGCGAGCCTGCGCGCACGCCCTCCGCGCACCAGGAGAAGATCGCGATGACCCTTCGACTACCGGCTCGCGCCGCCCTGGGGGCGGCGTCCGCCGCGACGCTCACTGCCGTCGCCCTCGCGCCCTCGGCGCGCGCCGCTCAGGGCGACACCGCCCTCAAGGTCGTGCCGTCCGGCGCGACGCGCCAGCTCGGCGGGTACGCCCCGCAGCGGCTGGCGCTATCGGCCGACAAGCCCGCCTCGGTGAAGAAGGTCCCGGGCGGCCTTTCCGCGCCGCGCTACGGAGTGCTCAACTTCGGCCCGGCGAGCGCGCCGCGCGCCATCGTATTCCTGCTCGACGAGCCCGCGGGCGCGGACGCGCGCCTGTTCGTGGACGCGAACTCGAACGGCGACCTGACCGACGACCCGAAGGCGGAGTGGGTGAAAGCCCCCTACGCGGGCGGGCAGCCGTACTCGATGTACCGCGGGGCGGCGCAGGTCCCCCTGACCGTCGGCGGTAGGGCGACCCCGGTTTCTCTCAGCCTCTACCGGTTCGACCCCACAGACCCGCAGCGCCAGGTCCAGAAGGATTTCCTGCTGTACTACCGCGACTACGCGCTCTCTGGGATGCTGAACCTGGGAGGCAAAACCTACCCGGTGACGCTGGACGACCGGGCGGCGAAGGGCGACTTCGGCGACCCCGCGGCGGTGGACGTCCTGCTCGACGTCAATGCCAACGGCCGGATCGACTCGCGGGGCGAGCGGTTCACGCTGGCGAAGCCGTTCAACGTCGGCGGGACGACCTACGACGCGAGCGCGGTGACGGCGGGCGAGGGAGGCGTGGCGCTCCGCCTGGCGAAGTCCGCGCAGACCGTGGCGGAGGTTACCGCGCCGCCGAACCTGAACCCGGGCAAGCCCGCGCCGACCTTCGCCGTCACCACGACCGACGGCGTGAAGCGCAGCTTCCCCGCGGATTACAAGGGCAAACTGGTCCTGCTGGACTTCTGGGCGACGTGGTGCGGCCCATGCATCGCCGAACTCCCGACGCTGACCCGGGTGGCGAGTACCTACCAGAGCAAGGGGCTGGAAGTTCTGGGGGTCAGCCTGGACCGGGAGAACTGGGCCGAGAAGCTCGCGGCGTTCACCAAGGAGAAGAACATGCCGTGGCCCCAGGTCTACGACGGCAAGTACTGGGAGGCGGAGATTTCGCGCCTGTACGGCGTCAGCGGGATTCCGGCGGCCTTCCTCGTGGACGGCGACACGGGGCAGATCGTCGCCAGCGGGAACGACCTGCGGGGCGAGAAGCTGGAGGCCACGGTGCAGGCGGCCCTGGCGAAGAAGAAAGCCCGGTAACCTGCGGTACGGAGGAATAACCCGCCGGGCATTGACGGCCCCCCAACAGGCGTGATACCCTGTCGGAGACAACCGCAGATTGTATGATGGCGTTGACGAGGCCAGTAGGCGTGTCGTAGACTTCCAGAGAGTCGCCGGTCGGTGCGAGGCGATAGCACGACGCGGGACCGTGGGTGACCACGGTCCAGACCGAATCTCCCCTCAGAGCCGTGTTCCTGAACCGCACCGCCGACCGGCGGAGTGGCAGTAGGAAGCGCAGCCTGCGAGGGCGTTCGGTAGACCGAACATCCCCTCCGAGCTGAGCCTCCGAACCCTCCGCCAAGCGGCGGTCCAGTAGGGACTCCGGGTGTGCCCGATACAGCACGACGAGTGGTCGGCCTTTTCGCCGTCCCCCGCGCTCGAACGCGGCGGGGGTGGCGGCGGCGAGGAGACAATTCGGGTGGTACCGCGGGAGCGTTTTCGAAACCTCTCGTCCCGATGTGCATGCACTATTCGGGGCGAGGGGTTTTTTGCTTTCTCGCCCGACACCGCGTATCGAGAAGGCTTGAGGAGAAACGATGGCGACGATAAAAACGACCGGGGCACGCGCCCTCCTGGAATGTCTGCGCCGCGAAGGCGTGGACACCATCTTCGGTTATCCGGGCGGGGCGGTCATCCCGCTGTACGACGAGCTGTACCACTGCGACTTCATCCGCCACGTCCTCGTCCGCCACGAGCAGGGCGCGGGCCACATGGCGGAGGGCTTCGCCCACGCGACCGGCAAGGTCGGCGTCTGCCTGGCGACCTCCGGCCCCGGCGCGACCAACCTGGTGACGCCCCTCACGGACGCCATGATGGACTCGATCCCGATCGTCGCCATCACCGGGCAGGTGCGCACCGAGGTCATCGGGAAGGACGCCTTCCAGGAGGCGGACATCACCGGCATCACCATGCCCATCACCAAGCACAACTGGCTGGTGAAGGACGTCCGCGACCTGCCGCGCATCGTCCACGAGGCGTTCCACATCGCGCGCTCCGGCCGCCCAGGCCCCGTCCTGGTGGACATCCCGGTGGACGTCTCCCGGGCCATCGTGGAGTACGACCCGGACGAGGTTCAGAAGGTGGACGTCCGCTCGTTCAAGTCGAACTTCAAGGTCAACGCCCTGCAGGTGAAGCGGGCGGCGGACCTGATCGCCGAGGCGAAGCGCCCGGTGCTGTACGTCGGCGGCGGCGCGAAGGCGGCGGCGGCCCACGAGGAACTGCTGGAGCTGGCCAGCCGCACCGGCATCCCCGTGACCACCACGCTGCACGGCCTCGGCGCGTTCCCCGAGAACCACCCGCTTTCGCTCGGGATGCTGGGGATGCACGGCACGGCGTACGCCAACTACGCGGTGCACCACTGCGACCTTCTGATCTCGCTCGGCGCGCGCTTCGACGACCGCGTCACCGGCAAGGTGTCGGCGTTCGCCCCCGAGGCGAAGGTGATCCACGTGGACATCGACCCGGCGGAGATGAACAAGGTCCGCCGCGCGGAGGTGCCGATCGTGGGCGACGTCCGCTCGTTCCTGACGGAGCTGCTCCCGCTGGTCGAGCCGCGCAACGACCTGGCCGCCTGGAACACCGAGGTCGGCAAGTGGAAGGCGGAGTTCCCGCTGGAGGCCCCGGACGGCAGCGACGACGGGCAGATCCACAGCGAGTTCGTCATCCGCGAGATCGCCCGGCTTACCGACAACGACGCCGTGGTGACGACCGACGTCGGCCAGCACCAGATGTGGGCGGCCCAGCACCTGGGCACGCGCAAGCCCCGCAAGTTCATCACGTCCGGCGGCCTGGGCACGATGGGCTTCGGCCTGCCCGCGGCCATCGGCGCGAGCTTCGGGCTGGGCGAGGACGCGGAGGTCTGGTGCATCTCGGGCGACGGCTCGTTCCAGATGTGCACCCAGGAGCTGATGGTCGCCGCGATCTACCAGCTTCCGGTCAAGATCGCGATCCTGAACAACCAGTTCCTCGGCATGGTCCGCCAGTGGCAGGAGATGTTCTGGCAGCGCCACTACAGCCACGTCAACCTGGAGGCCGCCCCCGACTTCGTCAAACTGGCGGAGGCGTACGGCGTGACGGGATTGCGCTGTGAGAAGGTCGAGGACGTCGAGGCGACGATCCGCAAGGCGCGGGAGACCCCCGGCCCGGTCCTGATCGACTTCCGGGTCGCCAAGGAGTCGAACGTCTACCCGATGATCCCCGCGGGACAGACCATCGCCGACATGGTGGTGCGCCGCCCGGACGAGGCGGAGGTCGAGCCCGCCAACGCGTGCCACTTCACGCCGGGGGCCAGGCCCTCCGAGGTCGTGACGGCCGCGACCGCGGCGGACGACGACCCCTCGTCGCGCCTGCCGAAGCCCGGCGAGGTCGTGGACGTCGGCCGCTGACGCGCCGCCCGCCCCGGCCGACAGGCCGGGGCGGGCCAGCAGGAGAAGGCAAATGCTACTGATCGCGCCGGGGGTCCTGCAAATCGAATTCAGCGTCGCCAACGTCTACCTGCTCGGCGAGCCGGGCGGCGGGCCGTGGGCGGTGGTGGACACCGGGATGCCGGGCCACTTCGAGCAGATCCGGAACGTCGCGTCCCAGCGCTTCGGCGCGGAGTCGCGGCCCGAGGCGATCGTGCTGACCCACGGTCACCTCGACCACGTCGGTTCCGCGCTGGAGCTGGCGGCTTACTGGGACGTGCCGGTGTTCGCGCACCTGCTGGAGCGGCCGTTCCTGACGGGCGCGGCGTACCCGCCCGCCGATCCCACGGTCGGCGGCGCGCTCGCCTTCGTTTCCCGGTTCACGAAGCCGACCGATACGGACCTGACGGACTACTACCGCCCGCTGCTGGAGGGGGGCGAGGTGCCGGGCCTGCCCGGGTGGCGCTGGCACCACGTTCCCGGCCACGCGCCGGGGCAGGTGGCCCTTTTCCGGGAGTCCGACCGCGTCCTGATCGCCGGGGACTCCCTGGCGACGATAAACGTCGATTCGCTCGTCGGGTGGACGCGGCGGGAGCCGGGACTGTACCGCCCGCCGTCCGCGACGACGTTCGACTGGACGGCCGCGCGCCGGTCGATCAAGCACCTGGCGACGCTGAGGCCGCTGCTCATCGCGGCGGGCCACGGCGCTCCGCTCTCCGGGCCGGACGTGCCGGAAAAACTGGCCGAGTTCGCCGAGGCGTTCATCATCCCGCTCAAGGGACGGTACGTCGCGGAACCGGCGGTGACCGACGAGAACGGCGTCGTGGAACTTCCGCCGCCCGCGCCGGACCCGCTGCCGAAGCTCGCGGCGGGCGTGGCCGTCGCCGCGGTGCTGGGTTTCGGCGTGTACGCCGCGTCCAAGAAGCGCAAAATCCGGGGCGCGGGGGACGGGACGGAGCCCGACCCGGCGGACGAGGGCGCCGAGGCGTGATCGAGGCGGTCCGGTACCGCCGATTGGCGGCGGAACTGTACCGGCCGGAGCGGGTGCGGGTCGCTATCGTGGGGGAGGCCCCGCCGCCGGAGAAGTTTTTCTATTTCGGCGATTCGCTCTTCTTCCGGTACCTGCGGGCGGCGTTCGCGCGGCCCCTTCCCGAGGTGGAGCGGTGGGGCGAGGGCTGGTTCCTGGCGCTCTATCGGGAGATCGGCGGGTGGCGGGGGGACGTCTGCGAGGAGTCGCGGCGGGCGACGAAGGGCGGCGCGGACGACGTGACCGACTGCCTGGAGGCGTTCGAGCGCCGGTGGGCCGCGCTCGACGTGGACCCCGAAGCGGTGATCGTGATCTCGCCGAAGCGCCTGGTTCCTACGCTCCCGGCGTGGCTGCGGGACCGCGTGACGGCGTCCGTGCCGCCGCCGGGCCAGTGGAACGCGCATCGCGAGGCGTTCCTGCGCGACGTGAGCGCTCTGCTGGAGCGACACGTGGGAAGAGACGGGCTCCGGGAGGCGGCGCGGCGGGTGTCGGAGGAGGACGCCGCGCTGGACTTCGAGATCGCCCGCGCCTGCGCCGAGGGCGCGGGCGACGCCGAACTGCGGCGTCTGCTCCGGGGCCATGCCCGAGAGGCGGGTCTGGTGGCAGCCTGGGAAGGGGAAGCCGCATGAGGTACGCATGGCGCGCCGCGCTGCTCGCGGCGGTCGGCGCGACGGCCATGGCGCTTGCAGCTTCGGTCCCGGTCGCCGCTGCGCAGCCGCCGCCGACCGCGGCACCTTCGTCGGTTCCGGCGAGCGAGGAGCTGCGGCGTATCCGGGACGAGGACCAGGCGGACCGCAAGCAGGACTTCGCCAGGCTCGGTAAGGCGGAGCTGGAGGCGATCACGGCCCGGGACCGGAAGCGACTGGCCCGGGTGCGCGATCTTTTGATGGCAGACAGGGTCGTCACGTCGGAGGACCTGGACCACGCCGCGCTGGTCTTCCAGCACGGCGAGACGCCGGACGACACGCTGGTGGCGCACGAGTTGGCCCTGGCCGCGCTGCTGACGGCGACCAAGCGTTCGGCGAGCAGTCTGCCCGCGGTGTCCGAGGATCGGTTTCTGGTCCGCATCGGGAGGCCGCAGCGGTTCGGCGCGCAGGCGCTTCCGAAGCCGGGGCCGGACGGGCAACTGCTCTACGGAGTGGACGAGGCGGGCGAACTGGCCGTGACGGACGCGCTGCGGGCCGACCT
>DATLHN010000841.1:0-2059 GCA_035539875.1 Armatimonadaceae bacterium | reverse complement strand
GAGGTCATCCGGAAGAACCTCGGCGACGTCGTCGCCAACGAGGACATCATCACCGCCGACCGCAACAAGATCGTCAAGGTCCCCATCCGCGGTCTGGAGCTTCCGCACATCCGCTTCGACCCGAGCGACCGGACCCGTGTCGGGCAGGGACAGGGCGGCAGCAAGCAAGGCGATGTCATCGCGCGGCAGCCTATCCAGCAGGAGGGCGAAGGCGCGGGCAAGCAGGCCGGGCAGGAGCCGGGCGTCGACTTCTACGAGGCCGAACTGACCGTCGAGGAGCTGGCGCAAATGGTCTTCGAGGACCTGCACCTGCCCAACCTCGAAGACCGGGGCGCGAAGCAGGTGCCGAGCGACGTGATGGACTTCAACACCATCACCCGCCGCGGACTCGCCGGGAATCTCGACCGCAAGCGTACCATCCTCCAGGCTATGCGCCGAAACGCCCGCCAGGGCAAGGACCCTAAGAAGATCTCCATCCGCGAAGAGGACAAGCGATTCAAGTCCTGGGAGATCGTCACCGAGCCGCAGCGCAACGCCGTCATCTTCGCCATGCGCGACGTCTCCGGGTCGATGGGCGAGTTCGAGGCGTACATCTGCCGCTCGTTCTACTTCTGGATGCTCCGGTTCCTGCGCACCAAGTACACGAACTGCGAGATCGTCTTCATCACCTGCCACACCGAGGCGAAAGAGGTGGACGAGCACCAGTTCTTCAGCCTCGGCGACTCCGGCGGCACCCGCATGTCGTCGGCCTACGCGCTCGCGCTGGACATCATCGACAAGCGCTACAACCCGCGCGAGTGGAACATCTACCCGTTCCTCTTCTCCGACGGCTACAACTGGGGGGACCAGGAGTGCGTGGACCTCGTGCGCCGCATGCTCTCGTTCGTGAACCTGTGCGGCTACGGCGAGATCGGCAACGACGGCTGGCAGTCGTCGTTCGGCTTCGCGCCGCTCGGCCAGGCGTACGAGGAGGCGTTCGAATCGGATAAGCGGATGGTCCTGGTCAAGATCAACGACAAGGACGACGTCTGGCCCGCGCTGAAGACGTTCTTCGCGCGCGCCCCGGTCCCAGTCGGGGTGTAATGCGAAGATTTCCCGCAGGAGGACGCTTTGCCCTTAGTTGCCGCCCGCATGGACACGCTCGCCCGGTACTGCAGGGCCTTTACGCCGACGTCGCTGGTGCGCTACGCAAAGTGGCGCTCCGCCACTGCGAACGCACGGCAGCCCATCCAGGTACAGCTCAGAAGCGGGCTCTGTATCGAATTGCGCCCGGATAGCTCGGACGTATGGATCGCCAGTGAGCTGTTCATCCGGGGTCAGTACGACCCACCGGTCGCGGTACGGTTCGGGGACATCAGGACCGTGGTCGATGTCGGGGCGAACGTAGGCTACGCGAGCCTCCTGTTTCTCTCGCAATTCCCCGAAGCGACCGTGACCGCGTTCGAGCCGCTCCCGGCGCACGTCGAACAGATTCGCAAGCACGCCCGCCTGAACGGCTTCGAGGAGCGCCTGACCCTCGTACCCGCCGCGGCAAGCACGGCAGACGGGGAGATGTCTTTCCGCAGTGCCGGTGCTGCTTCCAGCCTCGCGGCGGCAGCCGACGACGGCCCGTCCGGCGATACGGTAACCGTACCGGTCGTCGACTGGTACGCGCACCTTCCCCCAGGACCGATCGACCTCCTGAAGATGGATATCGAGGGCGGCGAGTTCGCCCTGATGAACGACGCGCGCTTCGACGACGTGGCCCGCCGCACGCGCGTCTTGGTCCTGGAGTGGCACAAAACGGACGACTATCCCGAGGCCCGCGAGTGGTGCGCCGGCCGACTGGAACAGACGGGCTTCCGCGTCTTCGAGGGCGACATCGACTACGGCCACGCCGGACTCCTGTGGGCGGCACGATAGACGTCGGTTCCCCGCGGCGCTGCTCCGTACACTTCGTCGCCTCGTGGCACGAGCCGCCGCACGGACTCTGGGCGCTTAGCCATCTGCCGCAGGACCGCTTCGCCCCACGCCTCCTCTCCTGCGCCCCCATCCCCGGGTCGCGCACGGAGCGACTTCC
>DATLHN010000840.1:0-4215 GCA_035539875.1 Armatimonadaceae bacterium | reverse complement strand
ATCTAGGAGCGGCGGCGGGCGCGGGCCCCGGCGGCGGTGCGGACCGCCGCCCCCCGCCGCCGCCGCCCGCGCCGCTCGCGCCCATCGCCGTCGGGCCACTCCCGTCGGTCGGCATTGCCGGGAGGCTGGACGCGTCGAACTCGTTACTCAGTTCGCTGCGGACCGTGCGCATGTAGTAGTTGCCTGCCAGGGCGACCAGCGCCACCAGGACGCAGAGCGCCAGGTACGCCAGCAGACGCCGCCGCGTGCGAGCGGAGGTCGCGGCAGGTGCGTCCCCTTCCGGCGCTCCCGGGCTTACAGCAGCCGTGTCGTTCATGATCCCTTCCGGTTCAGTGGGTGGCCTGCGCCGGGGCCGCGGGAGCGGCGGGAGCGGCGCCCGGCCCGCCGGCGGCGGGCTTGGGCGGCAGTTTGCTCGTGTCCACCTCGTTGCTCATCTCCTTGTTCGCGCATCCCAGAAGGGAAAGCGTCACGGACGCCAGGACGATGGCGACCCCTGCCGCCCGCAGCGGTGCGCGTCCGGAGCGGATAGGAGACTGACGCAGATCAAACGCCATGAGAGTATGCTTCCCTTTCAGAACGGGCGGGCCGGATCGCGGTCCGGCGCGAAGAGCGGCGGGTGGCAGCACCCCCACACGAATCCGGGGATGCCGTTCGCGTCGTATCCGGTGTACGGGTCCACGCGGTAGTCCGTGGAACCCGGCGAGGGGACGGTACCGAGGCCCTTCTTGACGGCCACGTGCCCGTCGGTGTAGAGCCAGTTCTGCACCTTGCCGTGCACCCAGATGGAGCCGGAAATGCCGAAGGCATTACCCGTCGCCCCCGGGCCGGTGCCGCAGGCGCAGGAAGCCGGGTCGGGGCGCGGCTTGTAGTAGCAGTTCTGCGCGCCCTGCGCGCCGGTCTCCGTGCAGTCCGTCAGGAGCGGGTTGTGCAGGGCGAAGCCCTCGACCGCGGCCTTGCCGCGCCCCTCCCAGAACATGGGGATGAACGCCGGGTGGTTCACGCCCGCCTGCGGGTACTGGTGCAGCAGGCCGTTGTAGGAGTACGTGATCGGGACCGGCGTCACGACCGCGCCGTTGTAGTCCGCGTCCAGGCCCGCGAGGCGGGTGTCCTCGGTCGAGGGACAGCGGTAGATGCCGTAGTTCTTGATGTACGGCTGCGTGGTGTTGGCCCAGTTCTGGATGCCGACGTTGTACCGCGCCGATCCGACCGGGGCCGAGGGCCGCCAGTTCGGCGGGACCGGGTGGTTCAGGGTGACGGACGGGGCTCCGCCCGCGAGTCCGGGGTCGGTCCCCCAGGCAAGCGGGAACGTCTCGTCCCAGTCCTGGACGTACATCAGCACGCCCGTACCCCACTGCTTGAGGTTACTGGCGCACGAGGTCTGCCGGGCCTTTTCGCGGGCCTGCGCGAAGACCGGGAACAGAATGGAAGCGAGGATCGCGATGATCGCGATAACGACGAGCAATTCGATCAGGGTAAATGCGGCCCTTTTACCCGTGGTGGAGGCACCGGACCGGCAAGTCCTGCGCCGCCGCGAGACAAGAGAAGACAACACGTTACAACTCCTCCCGAACGAGATTCGACCAGTCTGGCCCAAGCGCCCGTGCGCGGGCCGTGCCGACTGCTCTGCTGCGGTTCCACCGGCGTCTGCCGCCGCAGCCATCAACCTCTACTGCCTTTGATCCGTCCGGCACTGGCGGATGACCAACGGGTTCCTGAGTTGCGCGCTCTCTCCGACCTGACTCGCGGTGGGCGTCGCGTGCGACCACCGGGACGTCACAAACTACCTCTACCAATGAGAAAGTATGGGCACGAACCGGGCGATTTGTCAAGACAGTCCGCCTGATATCGGGGCTACTTTGTTATTCTCTGACGACAACCTTACACAAAAAGTTTGACTTTTTCTCAGAGCCGGTATTTTTCGCGCTACCGGACACCGGCGATCACCGCCCGGACAAACAAGAAGAGCACGCGACCCACGGTCGCGTGCTCTTCCTGCTGCTGTTACTGCCGTCCGGTTACTCTAACGCGCCATGCCCTTCGCGGACTTGGGCTGCGCTTCCTGGGCGGCGGCGGGGGCCGGCGCGTTCCCGGCCGGGTTGACGCCCTGTTCGCCCGCGGCGGTGGCTCCCGGGGGCGCGGGAGGAAGCGCGGAGGGATCCTCCTTCGGGCCACAGCCCGCCGCGGCGATCGTCAACAGTGCCAGTCCGCAACCCAGGGCGAGACGCGTGTTCTTCGTTCCGATCATCATGGCTGCCTTTCGACGGTCTACCGGGTCGGCCGGAACGAGTGGAAGGTGCTGCACGGGCCGCTGACCCAGACGCTGCCGCCGCCGTCCGAAGGACGTCCGGTAGGCAGGGCCGCCCACGGGGAGTACGTGCCGGGCGTCGGCTGGTACTTCACGTGGCCGTCCATGTAGGCGTAGTTCTGCCCCCGGCCGTGCAGCCACCAGGTCCTGTCGCGCGAGATGCTGGTGAAGCTGAAGCGCCCGGGACAGGGCGACGAGGTGTCGCTGTAAAGCTCCATATCGCTGCCGTCGGAATTCATGGGCAGCGGGAAGGAGGCGACCCATCCGATCATCGCCTGTTTGCCGGTGGACTCAGAGAAGAGCATGACGTCGGCGGGCGACTGCGTCTGGCCGAGCGGCCACTGGTTCAGGTAGCCGTTGATCAGGTACGAGAGCAGGAAGCCGTTGGCGTCCTCCAGCGTGACGCCCGCGTTCAGCGGATCGCGCTCCTCGGCGCGGGCCGTCGGGCACGCGTACACACCGACGCTCTTGATGTACGGCTGGAGCGCCCAGGCCCAGAGCGTCGCCTCGAGCGCCTTGTCGGCGGCCGTGTCGCTGTTGAGGGGCACCGTCCAGACATACCCGGCGTTTCCAGCGGCCTGGAACTTGATGTACGTGAGCGGCAGGGTCTCGTCGTAGTCCTGGACGTACTGGAGGGCTCCCGTCGTCAGCTGCTTCATATTGTTGAGGCAGCTGGTCTGCCGGGCCTTCTCGCGGGCCTGGGCGAAGACCGGGAAGAGTATGGCGGCGAGGATCGCGATGATCGCGATAACCACGAGCAGTTCGATCAGCGTGAAGGCGGAATTACCGCGCCCCACACGCCGTGAGGTGAGTGATGAAAACACGTTACAACTCCTCCTGAACAGATTACGACCGGTTCGGGTGCACAAGTCCCATAACCGGGTGCCGCGGTCTATAGATACCCGCGGTGGACCTTGCGCCTTTCCGTTCCCCAACGGTCCGGCGAAAGGGGTCGGTAATCTCCTGCCGTCCTCGCTCCGACCCACAGAGCGAATTATTGCAAACCAGGTTCAATCGCGTGTACGAATCGGATACTAAAGACAGCCCGCAACCTGAACATCCAGGCTGCGGGTGAAATCGCGCGGAAGCGTGTATTCTTTGACGCTATCCTAACACAAAAAGTTTGTTATTTTTGGCCCGGATCGGGAATTTTTTGCGGCGTTCTCCGTACGCCCCCGCCAGGGCGGGGCTGTTCTTCTCCGTCAGGCCGCCGCGGTGACGGGATTTCGGAGGGTTCCGAGGGTGTCTATCTCGATCTCGCAGACGTCGTCCGGGCGCAGCCATCGGTTCGGCGTGCGGCCTTGCCCGACCCCCTCGGGGGTGCCGGTGAGGATCACCGTGCCGGGCAGCAGGGTCATGCCGCGCGAAAGGTAGGCGACGATCTCCCGCACCGAGAAGATCATGTCCGCCGTGCTGGAGGACTGAAGCTCATCGCCGGAGACGCGGGTTCGGATGCCGAGCGCGTTCGGGTCGGGCACCTCGTCCGCGGTGACGAGCGCGGGGCCGAGCGGACAAAATGTGTCGAAGCCCTTCCCGCGCGCCCACTGCCGGTCGAGGCGCAGTTGCCAGTCGCGGGCGGAGACGTCGTTGGCGCAGGTGTAGCCGAGCACGTAGTCGAGGGCGTCGGCCTCGGAGACGTCGCGCGCCGTGCGCCCGATGACCACCGCCAGTTCCGCCTCGTAGTCCACCTCGTCCGAGTCGCCCGGCAGCACGATCGCGTCCCCGGGCCCCACCACCGCCGAGGTCGGCTTGAGGAACAGGACCGGTCGCTCGGGGATTTCCATGTTGGACTCCTCGGCGTGGCGGCGGTAGTTCAGCCCGATGCAGAGGACGTTTGACGGCGCGACCGGCGGCAGCAGGCGGGCCACGGCGACGACCTCGCCCGTGGGCCTGCCGCCCTCCAGCGCCGG
>DATLHN010000839.1:0-6559 GCA_035539875.1 Armatimonadaceae bacterium | reverse complement strand
CCCAGCGGGTACGTGGAATCGTAATCGACCGTGTACTGCATGACCGCCAGGCCCATCTGCTTCATGTTGGACAGGCAGGACGACTGCCTCGCCTTCCCGCGGGCCTGGGCGAAGACGGGAAAGAGGATGGCCGCGAGGATCGCGATGATCGCGATGACGACGAGCAATTCGATCAGCGTAAAAGCGGACGGCCTGCGCGAGGCGACGCCCTTCAGAGACTGCGTGCGACCACTGAACATGGATCTTCCTCCGGTACCGACAGTGTGCGTGCTTCGTAGCAGGTTATGCGGTCAAAGGCGGCGGTGCCGTCGAGCCGCGGACGACGAGTTCGGGAGCCAGCAAGTGGTTGGCGGGCGCGGGGCCGTCTCCCTGTATGGCCTGCGAGAGCAGGCGGACGGCCGTCTCGCCGATCTGCGGCAGGGGCTGGCGTATCGTGGTCAGGGCGGGCGTGGTCAGCGAGGCCGCGGGAGCGTCGTCGAACCCCACGATGCTGAGGCGTCCCGGAACCTCCACCCCGGCGTCGCGGGCGGCCTGGAGCGCGGCCACGGCGAGGCGGTCGTTGGCGGCGAAGATGGCCGTCGGCGCCTCGCCCTCGGGGCGGGCGAGCAGGGCGCGCGTGGCGTCGTACCCCTCCGTCCCCTGGTACGTGCACGACAGTACGTCCTCTTCCCGTAAGGAGACGCCGCTCCCGGCGAGCGCCTCGCGGAAGGCCGATTCGCGCTGCAACGCGCTCGCCTGGTGGTGGTCGCCGCGCAGGTGCGCCATGCGCCGGTGGCCGAGGGCGAGGAGGTGCTCGGCCGCGAGGCGCGCGCCCTGCTCGTTGTCTACGTCGACGGCTGCCGCCCCCGTGCCCGTGGGGACGGTCGCGGAGACGAAGACGAGCGGGAAGCCGAGTCCGGTGAGCGCGGCGAGCGTGGCGTCGTCCGCAGCGGGGGCGATGACCAGCATCCCGTCCACGCGCCGGTCGCCCACGAGAGAAGCGGAAGCGGCGACGCTGCGCCAGGGTTCGGGGTAGAGGACGAGCGCCTGACGCGCTTCGGCGGCGGCGCGTAGAATGCCCTGGAGAAGCGCGGAGGTGTACGGATCGAGCGCGACGGCGGCGGCGGTGGTGTGGAACAGGATGCCGAGCGCGCCGCTCTTGCGGCGTACCAGGCCGCGGGCCATGGCGTTCGGCTGGTAGTTGAGCAGACGCGCGGCGGAGAGAACTTTCTGGCGCGTTTCCGCCCGTACCGGTTCGTTGCGGTTGTTCAGAACGTTGGAGACGGTCCCCACGGAGACGCCGCTCTCCCGTGCCACGTCGCGGATGGTCGCCACCGACCGTGCCCCCCTTCGGGCGCTTCAGGATGCGGCATTGTACAATTGAAACGTTTCAACCGTCAATAGCACCGGTAAAATCTCTTTCCTCTCTTCGGCGTTAGTCCCGGCGATAAATAAAGAAACGGTTGCGAAACAATCCCGGACGCGTCTAGGAATCTTTCTCCGTCAACGAAGGCCTCCTTGAACGGAAAATGCCCTGCACGATACGAAATCGACCTGTCGAACACCAGTGCATGCATTTCGCGGCAGGTGGCGCGACGGCAAATCTGCATGATAGAATGGATCATAAGCCGCTGAGAAACGGCACCGCGACCGCGCTGTAAAGAGCGTGAGTCGCTTTTTTTGTGTCCGGGGAGGATGCCTCATGAGATCGTCGAAGCCGTTGAGCGTCGTCGCCGTGGCGGCGGTAGCGAGCGCCGCCGTGGTCGGAGCGCTCGCCGCGTGGACGCCCGCGCGCGGACAGGAGAGCGCGGTGGCAAAGCCCGCCGTCGCTACCCCCGTCTCCGTCTCCCTGCCGTCGAAGCCGCCGAAGGGGGCGGTCGTCCTCTTCGGGGGCAAGCCCGAAGAGCTGCGCGACAACTGGTACCGCCGCTACACGACCGAGCCCGCGAACTGGACGGCGGAGAAGGGTGTCGCGACGCCGCTCGCGTCCGCGAAGACCGACATCACCAGCCGGGCGGAGTTCGGCGACTCCTACGTTCACGCGGAATTCCGCACCCCGGTCTACCCGGCGAGCGAGCGCAACGGACACGGCAACAGCGGCATCGCCCTCCAGGGCCGTTACGAGGTGCAGATCCTCGGCGACCACGGCAAGGCCCCCGGGCGGAGCGGCGCGGGGTCGCTCTACAGCCAGAAGCCGCCGATCGTGAACGCGTCCAAGCCCGCGGGCGAGTGGCAGACGATGGACATCATCTTCCGCGCCCCCCGGTTCGACGAGGCGGGCAAGGTCGTGGAGAAGCCCCGCGCCACCGTCTTCCAGAACGGCGTCCTCGTGCAGAACAACGAGGAGTTCACCGGCATGACCGGAATCCAGTACGGCCAGTACAAGGAGATGGCGAAGACCGGACCGGTCGTGCTCCAGGGCGACCACGACCTGGTCCAGTTCCGCAACGTCTGGGTCGTGCCGCTCTAACCGGCCGGTTCCGTCCCCCCGGCGGCGAGGAGCGCGTCGATCTCGGCCAGCTCCTCGCCGCTCAGCACCCAGTCGTTCGCGGCGACGTTGGCGCGCACCTGGTCCGGCTTCGTCGCCCCGGCGATGACGGACGCCACGCTCGGGCGCGCCAGCAGCCACGAGAACGCCAGTTCCAGGACCGTGCGCTCGCGCGACTCCGCGAACCGTATCAACGCCTCGACGCGGTCCAGGTTCTCGTCGGTCAGCTGCTTCGAGTCCGCCCGGATGCGCGTCCCCTCCGGGATAGGCTGCCCCTTGCGGTACTTGCCGGTGAGCAGCCCGCTCGCCAGGGGGAAGTAGGGCAGGAACCCCAGGCCCAGCCGGTCGCACTCCGCCAGCACGCCGTCCCCTTCCGGGCCGCGCTTGAGCAGGCTGTACTCGTTCTGGACGCTGACGAAGCGCGCGCTGCCGCGCTCTCTCGACGCCGCCTCCGCCGTGCGCAGCTGCTCCGCCGAGAAGTTGGAACAGCCGATCTCCCGGACCTTGCCCGCCCGCACCAGCTCGTCCAGCGCGCCCAGCGTCTCCTCGATCGGCACCTCGGGATCGGGCCGGTGAATCTGGTAGAGGTCGATGCGGTCGGTGCCGAGGCGGCGCAGGCTGTCCTCGGCCGCCTGCCGTATGTACTCCGGCCGCCCCCCGCCCGGTCGCGCGTCGTCGAGCTTGATGCCGAACTTGGTCGCGATCAGGACGCTGTCGCGGCGGCTCCCGAGCACCCGCCCCAGGAACTCCTCGCTCTTCGTGCCGCCGTAGACGTCGGCCGTGTCGAAGAAGTTGATCCCCGCCTCGAGCGCGGCGTCCACCACGCCCTTCGTCGCGGCCTCGTCGATGCGCCCGCCGAAGTTGTTGCAGCCCAGCCCGACCACCGACACGTCCAGCGCGCCGATCCTGCGCGTGTTCATCGCCGTTTCGCCTCCCGGAGTAAAGTCCCGGATAGTTTACCCCCGCCGGGGACGCGCGAAGCCGGGCGATTCCGGAGGAATCGCCCGCGCCGGGTCGGAACACTAAGGGCGCGAGGGAGGGGACGAAGCGATGCCGGGCCGGAAACACGACCGACGGAACTACGAGGCGCACGAGGCGGACGTGTGCGTCATCGGGGGGGGCATGGCGGGCATGTGCGCCGCCCTGGCCGCCGCGCGCGGCGGGGCGAAGACCGTCCTGATCCACGACCGGCCGGTGCTCGGCGGCAACGCCAGCAGCGAGGTCCGGATGTGGATCTGCGGCGCGCACGGCCAGCACAACAAGGAGGCGGGCATCCTGGAGGAGGTCCAGCTGGAAAACCTCTACCACAACCCCGGACGCGGCTACTCCGTCTGGGACGCGGTCCTGTGGGGCAAGGTGCGCTTCCAGCCGAACCTGACGCCGCTGCTCAACTGCTCCTGCACCGACGCCGAGATGGACGGGGACGCCATCGTCGGCGTCACCGCCTGGCAGCTCACCTCGCAGACGTGGCACACCGTCCGTGCGAAGCAGTACGTCGACTGCTCCGGCGACAGCATCCTCGCCGCCGTGACCAGCGCCGAGTTCCGAGCCGGTCGCGAGGCGCGCGCCGAGTTCGACGAGGACATCGAGCCGCGCGAGGCGGACCACAAGACGATGGGCAACAGCCTGCTCATCCAGCTCCGCCGCACGGACGACGCCCAGCCCTACACCGCGCCGCCCTGGGCCTACAAGTTCACGTCGCCCGGCGACCTGCCGCACCGCATCCGCGGGGTCAACGGCCACAACTTCTGGTGGATCGAGATCGGCGGCCTCGGCGACACGATCCGAGATGCCGAGGCGATCCGAGACGAGTTGATGCGCGTCGGCTACGGCGTCTGGGACTACATCAAGAACCACGCCCCGGAGCGGGCGCAGGCGGAGAACTGGGCGCTGGAGTGGGTCGGATCACTGCCCGGCAAGCGCGAGAACCGCCGCTACGTCGGCGACCACGTCCTGACCCAGAACGACGTGCGCGACGGCGGGCGCTTCGCGGACACCGTCGCCTACGGCGGCTGGTCCATGGACGACCACCACCCGGCGGGCATCTACTACCCGGGCAAGCCGACGATCTTCCACCCCGCGCCCTCGCCCTACGGCATCCCCTACCGCTCGCTCTATTCGAAGAACGTCGCGAACCTGCTCTTCGCGGGCCGGAACATCTCGGTGACGCACGCCGCGCTCTCCTCCACGCGCGTCATGGGCACCTGCGCCATCCTCGGGCAGGCCGCGGGCACGGCGGCGGCGCTCTGCGCCCGCCACGGCTGCGCGCCCCGCGCCCTCTCCTCGGGCGACCGGCTCGCGGAGCTGCAGCGGACCCTGATGGACGACGACTGCTGGCTGCCGGGCCTGGCGCGGCGCGTCTCCGACCTCGCCTGCGCCGCCCGCCTGGAATCGGAGGCGGGCCGCGACCCGGACCTGCTGCGCGACGGCCTCGACCGCGACCGCGAGAACGAGACGCATGCCTGGGTCGGCGGCGTGGGTAAGAGTCACGTGGCGTACCGGTGGGACCGCCCGGTGAACGTCGCGGGCGTGCGCCTCGTCTTCGACAGCGACCTGAACAACGACAAGCGCATGGCGCACGTCTACCCGCAGAACGCGAACCGGCGCGCCGTGCCGGGGTCGCTGGTGCGCCGCTTCCGCCTTGAGGCGCGCGGCGCGGGCGGGTCGTGGGAGACGGTCTACCGCGCCGGGGGGAACCGGCAGCGCCTGGTGCGCGTCGCCCTGCCCGGCCTTTCGACCGACGGCTTGCGCCTCGTACCGGAGGAGACGTGGGCGGGCGGCGACGAGGCGCGCGTCTTCGCGTTCGAGCCGCAGGCCCCGGGCGAGTTCGCGGACACGATTCCCGCCGTCCCCGACGGCCCGCACTTCGGGGCGGTCGTCGCCCGCATCCCCGCGGCGGACCTCGCCCCGCCCGACAGCGGGCTGGAAGAGGCCGACGGCGGTGGCGGGCGGGCCTCGGCGGCTTAACGACTATCACACTTACAGGACTACAGGACCATGCGATTCGACCCTTCGCTCTACCGAGCTTACGACATCCGGGGCACCTACCCCGACGTCATGAATGAAAAGTTCATGCGCGCCGCCGCACAGGCGTTCGCGACCGTGATGGGGGCGAAGAAAGTCGCCGTCGGGCGGGACGTCCGCTCGCACGGCGCGTCGCTCCAGAAGGAGGCGATACAGGCGCTCGTTGAGATGGGCGTGGACGTGGTGGACCTCGGGGTCATCTCCACCGAAATGCTCTACTACGCCTCGGGCGTGCTGGACATCGACGGCGGCTTCTGCGTCACGGCGTCGCACAACCCCCGCGACTGGAACGGCATGAAGTTCGTGGGCAAGGCGGGCGTACCGCTTACCCGCGAGGGCAAGCTGGGCGAGGTCTACAAGCAAATCGAGGAGGGTCCGGAGGGCGGCAGGACCGCGGAGAAGAAGGGGGCCGTCACGCAGGCGGGCGACCTGGTCGCGCAGTACGCGGACTACCTCCGGAAGTTCGTACCCGCGGGGCTGACGCCGCACAAGGTGGTCGCGAACGTCAACTTCGGCGCCAACGGCAAGGTCGTGGACGCCGTGGTGAAGGACCTCCCGCTGGAGGTGGTGCGCCTGAACTGGAACGAGGACGGCACCTTCCCTAAGGGGACTCCCGACCCGCTGCTCCCGAGCAACCGCAAGGAGATCGCCGAGCGGATCGTCGCCGAGAAGGCCGACTTCGGCGTGGCCTGGGACGCCGACGCGGACCGGTGCTTCTTCTACGACGAGAAGGGGCGCGCCTTTCCCGGCTACTACATCAACGCCCTGCTGATCGAGCACTTCCTGAAGCGGGACCCGGGCGCGGCGGTCGTGGTGGAGCCGCGGCAGATCTGGGCGACCGAGGACACGGCGGCGCGCCTGGGCGGCAAGGCCGTCGTCAGCCGCACCGGGCACGGGTTCATCAAGGCGAAGATGCGCGAGAGCAACGCCATCTTCGGCGGCGAGAACTCCGGCCACTTCTACTACCGCGACTTCTGGTACTGCGACAACGGCCTGATCACGTTCCTGACCGTGCTCGGCATCTTCTCGGAGCGCATCCGGGCGGGCGAGCCGGTGTCCGCGCTCCTG
>DATLHN010000838.1:0-5413 GCA_035539875.1 Armatimonadaceae bacterium | reverse complement strand
TACCGGCGGGAGACACGCGCTTTATGACCGATATACCCGCGCCGCGGGCATTTCCGGCAGTCCCGCTGGCGCGCAGGGCGGCGTCCGCGCTGCTGCTGGCCGCGGTGGGGCTGATGGCGGGCGGGTGCGCGGGCGGCCTGGCGACCTTTTACGTCTACTTCATCGGGCTGTGGCTCGGCGCGCCGGTCGGGGCGGTCCTCGGCGGGTGGCTCGGGTGGAGCGCGGCGGTCCCGCTGCGCGACAGCGTCGCCCTGTTCGTCTCCAGCTACGGCGGGTGGATCGCCGGGGCCGCGCTGGCGGCGCGGCTCCGCGCCCCGGCGGCGCAGGGCGGCGGCGGAATGGTGGCGGCGCTGTGGGACCTGGCCCTGCCGGTCGCGGGCGCGCTCGCGGGCGTCGTTCTGGTCTACCTGCCGGTGCGCCGGTTCGTATCGTTCCCGCGGCGGCGCGCGGTGGCGGCGGCGCTCACCGTCGTCGCGGCGGCCTACCTGCTCGGCCGTCTCTACCACTACGCCTTCGTCTGGCAGCCCTCGTGAGGCGCGCGCCTATGGATCGGTCCTGGTGTTTGTGTTCCGGTGGGGTGTGTGCCGGTGGTTTCAACCACCGGCACGCACCCCTTCGACCCAGGGCGCGACCGAGCCGGTCCGCCGCCGAGGGCCGGACGTCAGGGTGGCGTCGGCGGTTCGTCCTCCGCGCCGATGGTGAGGTGGACTACGGAGAGCGCGCCGCCGGTCATCTCGACGGCGCGCTCGGCGACGAACCAGCGGTGGCACACGCGGGCGTCGGCCTCGTAGCACATGAGGCAGCACCGCTCCCGCTTCGCGCGCTCGACCAGCGCCCCCATCGCCTCGTCCTGGTGCGCGAGGTGCTCCAGGTAGGCTTCGCGGAACGCCTCCTGGTCGTGGTCGATCTTGCGCCGGTAGCGGATGTCGCGCGGCGTGCCGAGGTCGCGCAGGTGCGCGTACTCGAGGCCGTAGCTCGCCGCCGCGCTCGCCAGCGCGGTCTTCGACAGGCCGGGCTTCCGGCTCTGCGGCAGCTCGCGGATGTCCAGCAGGGTATGGACGTCGTGGTACAGCAGGGTCCGGAACAGGCCGCCCTGGCTCGCCCCCTCGTACCCGATCGTAAACAGTTCCGCCGCCGCGCGGTGGTCGCTCATGCGTGCCGTCTCCTCCCCCGCCTGAACGTACCCATTTCCGCGCGGCGCGAGACCGGTTACGCGGCGAGACGCCAGCGGACGCCGAGCGGGTCCTCCAGGACGATCGCGCTGCCGCCGTCCGCGAGCACCCGGCAGGCGAGCTTTCCGGCCCGGGCGCGCAGCGCCTCCAGGTCGCCCGGCGCGAGGTGCAGCCCGACGTGCGCCAGGCGGCCCGCGGCGAACGGCGTCGCGGACTCCGCGGCCGACGCGGTGTCCACCACGCCGACCAGCAGCAGCAGGCGGAAGCCGTCGCCCTCCAGCACGCTGCGGCGGAAGGCGCGCGGGTCGTCGGCCTCGTCCACGCCCGCGCCGTCCGGGGGACAGACGCAGTTGTAGAGCAGCACCCCGTTCCCGTCTTCCCCGCAGCAGACCTCCCTCTGCTTCTGCTCGTGCGCCTCGCCGTCGGCCCCGCGGTCGCGACCGGCGACCCGCATCCCGAATAGCTGCGTGTACAGGTTCTCCGCCTGCCGCAGCGACTCCACCGTCAGCGCGATCTGCACCGCCGGATTGGTCGGCGCGGTCTGCTGCCGCGCTGCTGTCTGTCCGTCCATGATCTCGTCCTTCTCTCTCCGAATCTCGTTCGTTTCGTCCGACATCGCTCTGCTCCGTATCCTTCCCGTAGTGCGTGCGTCGCTCCCGGCGCGCGCACAAGCGCGAGCGTCGCCGTCGAGTACCGTTCGGGTACGCATCCAGGATACGGCGCGGGCGTGAACACAGCGTGAAGGAAGGGCGTTCGGAACTGTTTGCGCTCGTGTATATTTTCACAAAGACCGCTCGACCGGGGTTCGCGGCGCTTCGTGGTAGATAGATTCCATGAACCGAAACGACGAGGACGAGGACGGCGAAGCGGGCGAGGAGCTTACCCCCGAGGAGCTTGCCCTGTTCGGGGGACCGACGCCCCACGGCAACGGCACCGGCGACTCCGCGGTATCCCAGGCGGAGCGCGACGCGAAGCGGGCCGCCCACGCCGCCGAGCGCGCCCGCCTGAAGGCGGGGGGCCAACTGACGCACGACGGCGAGGAGATCGCCATCCTATCGGTCGGCGACGGTTGGCGGGCGTTCCTTTTGAGCGACCCGCGCGGGAGCGTCGGCGACGGCGACACCCCCGGCGCGGCTCTCGCGGACCTGAAGCGCAAGCTCGGATAGAGCGCGCGAGCGCGAGCGGACGCTCACACCCGGAGCGTCGCGGCGGACAGGACCTCGAACGCGTCGCCCTCGGTGACGTCGAAGTACCGGAAGACGTCGCCGGGCCGGAAAGCGGCGGAATCGTCCACGCGCACCGTCAGCCCTCCCGGGCCGTCCTCGATCCCGGTGACGCGGGTTTCGCGCCCGCCGCCGCCGTTCTTCTCCGGGCGCACGACCTTGCCGGTGAAGAAGCCGCTGTCGGAGCGGCGGCGGACCGAGCGCGCGAACTCGTGCGGGACGCGGCTGCGCAGCGACTTCCCGTCCGGGACCTCCGCGACGACGCCGCGCCCGAGGTCGAACGTCCCCTCGACGGTCACGCGCGAGGAGTTCCCGTCGCTGGCGACCGCGCGGATCGTGTAGGCGGTGTTGCGGTTCCACAGGGGGTTCGAGAACGTCAGCACGCGCCCCGTCAGCGAGCCGTCCGTCGGCAGGACGGCGTCCAGCGTCACGGTCGCGCGGGCGTAGTCGATTCCGACGACCTTCCCGGCGGTCCGGGCGGCTACCGCCTTCGGCCGCAGGGTCTTCCCGCCCGAGGTCAGCTCCGTTCCGCCGACCATGCTCAGCGAAACGAGCCTCCCCTTCTCGCGCCGGACGTGGGCGAAGCGCGCCGCAACGACGACGTCGGTCCCTTCGATCCGGACCGGGGCGTGGTCTGCGGCCGAGTAGACGATGTCCTCGGCGTCGCCCCGGCGCACGCGCACGGCGACCGGCGCGAACGCCGCTGGAACCGAAGAAGCGGTCACCGTCAGCCGCTCGACGCGGGTCCCCTTTTTCGTATCCGCGTCCGGCTCGGCGACCGCGACGAACGCGCTTTCGAGCGCGTCGGCGTCGGCGGGGCTTTTCCGGCGGCGGCGCGCGCCGACGACGCGGGTGCGCGGCAGCGCCGACACGATGCCGGGCGCGAGCGCGGTCAGAGCCTCGGTGTCCGGCTCGGGCGCGACCGTGAGGCGCAGACGCACGGTCGGCGGGGCTTTCGCCGCGTCCGCCGCCGCCGCCGCGGAGCGGACGGTCCACTCGGCGGAGAAGGCGTCGAACGGCGTGGTAGGGCCGAAGCGGGGTCGCGACAGGAAGCCGTATCCGTTGCCCGGTGGTGGGTTCCACGACGGCTTGTTGGGATGGCCCTTCATGTCGCCGTCGTTGAGCTGCGCCGCGCACCAGTCGATCTCGCGGCCCGCGAGCGAGCCGGGCTGCTCCGGACCGAACGCCACGCCCGAGAACGCGCAGTCGTCGCCGAGCGCGTGAAAGAGATAGTCGTGCTGCCCGCCGCCGCGCACCCGGAAGATGTCGAGCAGGTAGCCGTCGATCAGCGCGACCGTGCGCCGGTAGAGGTCCACGCCCCGGTGCGCGTAGCTGTTCTCCGAGGACGCCTCCGCGACCTGGACCCCGGGCAGGTCGGCGAACAGGTGCAGGCTGCCGCCGGTCGCGCCGCCGTCCGGCTCGCCCTGGGTCGTCTCGTCCACGACGACCAGGTTGTGCGCGGCGGTCTGCCGCGCGAACCCGACCTGGGTGTGGGTCGTCGCCAGCCCGTAGCCGAGGTCGTACGTCAGCTCGTAGCCGCGCGCGCTGTAGTTGATGTTCAGGTCGTCGCGGTGCCCGTGGTTCAGCGACGGCCCGTAGCGCATCAGGAGCGCCTGCGCCCGCTCGCCCTCGCCCCGGCGCAGGATGGCGAGCCCCTTCTGCCCGTAGGCGACGCTGCCGGTGAGCTGGCGCAGCAGCGGGCTGTCCCCGGCGGGCCGCGCGCCCTTTTCCGGCTCGCCTCCCGCGTGGAACAGCAGCCCCGTGCGGTGCGAGAACCCGCCGCCGTCGATGGAAGTAAGGGGCGGGGCCTCCTTCCGCAGCCGGGCGACGTCGCCGCCCGCGAGCCAGTTCAGCACCGCGCCCGCCTCGCGCTTCGCCGCCGGGTCGTCCAGGCGCGTGTAGAGCATCTCCAGACAGCGATAATCCATCTCGTCGAAGGGCCGCTCCGGGATCGGGCTGTAGCCGGTCATCGGGCCGATGTCGCCGTAGCGGGGGCGCTGGCCGTTGAGCGCGAGGCCGAGGTTGGAGAAGGTGAGCAGCGCGCGGAAGCGCGGGTGCCGGTAGACGTCGTAGCCATCCGGGTACGGCGCGGTGCGGCAGTTGCGCAGCGGCTCGGCGAAGGTGAGGTACAGGTCGCGGCTGTGGTCGGCGTAGGACGCGGACGTCTCGTAGTACTTGCCGTCGCGGTCCACGTTGTTTTCCAGCAGCGAGACGATGCCGAGCGGGCCGTCCACCGCCGGGGCTATGTACTCGGGGATGCCGAGGCAGACGCCGACGATCATCGCGCCGCGGACGTAATCCGCGCTGCCGTTGTTGAGCGTGTTGAGCTTGCGGACCTGGTCGTGGCAGTACTTCGCGCCGTTCTTGAGCAGGTTCTCCTCGATGTTGGCGCGGCGGGTCAGACCCGGGACGGCCGACGGCTTCTCCAGCGCGGGCGCGTGGTACACCTGATCGTACTGGTCGGCGAAGTGGACGAGGACGCGGGCGACCTGGTACCACGGGCGGTTCAGCCGTCCGCTCGGCGGGTTCGAGGGGTAGTCCCACGATCCCTTCGTGGAGTGCGGGTATATCTCCGCGATCCGGTCGAGCAGGAACGCGGCCTTTTCGGCGTACGCCGCCCTGCCCGTCAGCGACCAGGCGTAGGCGAGGCTGTTGAGCGCGCCGAAGACGAACCGCTCCATCACCCAGGCGTTGAACGACCCGACGAGGTAGTGGATGCGCCCGTCCTTAGCGACGTACCCGGTGCCGGGGTCGAGGTGGGCGTCGTCGGGCAGGACGTGCCCGCTGGCGCACTCCACCTTTCCCGGCCGGTCGAACGACGCCCGCGCCTTCCACCAGTAGCCGATCGCCGCGCCGCAGACCGGGCAGCCGGTGAAGCCGTAGGCGTAGCAGGCGTCCCTCCCGGGCAGGAACCGCAGGTACCAGTCGTCGCCGCGCGCCGCCCACCGGTCCGCTTCGGCAACGATGGCCTCGTACTCCGCCTTCGCCCAGGCGTGGCGTTTCGCGTTCTCCCGCGCC
>DATLHN010000837.1:0-16903 GCA_035539875.1 Armatimonadaceae bacterium | reverse complement strand
TTCGCGACGGTCATCGTCCCGGTTCTGCTGATCGTCCTCGGCGGGGCGACCGTGCAGCGCTTCCAGCGGCTGGACATGCAGACCCTGTCGCGTCTTCAGGTGTACCTCTTCGTCCCGGTCTTTCTGTTTTACTATCTGTACACGAGTGCGTTCTCGCTCGGCGACATGCTCGGCATCGCCGGGGCCGTCCTTCTCGCCAAGCTAATCCTCGCAGCACCCCTTTGGTGGCTGCTGCGGCGCGTCGGGGCGTCGGCGGACACGATCCCCGTATTCCTGCTCTCGTCGGCCGTCTTCAACGCGGGAAATTTCGGAATACCGGTTGCGGTGAGGGCGTTCGGCGAGGCGGGGGGCGCGGTCCAGGCGATCATCGTGGCGGTTTCGAATCTGTCCCTGTGGGGGCTCGGCTACGCGGCGATGGCGACGATGGCCGGGGGCGGGCTGAAGGAGGCGCTACTTGCCTACCTGAAGCTGCCGATGGCTTACGTGCTCGTGCTGGCGTTCCTTCTCCGGGCACTGCACATCACCCTGCCGGAGCCGGTTCTCTACAGCCTGAAACTGGTCGCCGACGGGCTGGTCGCGCTCGCCCTCATGACCCTCGGGGCGCAGCTCGCGCTCCAGGCGCGGTGGCCGCGGTGGAAGGTCGTGCTTCCCGTCGTCGCGCTCAAGCTGCTCGTGCTTCCGCTGCTGACCGCGGGCGTCGTCCTCTCCTTCGGCCTGTGGCCGTGGCCGGGTGCGGGCATCATCCTCGCCTCCGCCGGGCCGACGGCCGTCAACACGATGCTCCTGGCGATCGAGCGGGACGGGGACATCGAGCTGGCGGCGGAGTGCGTCTTCTGGACGACGCTGCTTTCGGCGGTGACGGTTACCGTGATACTCGCCGTTCTGCGCGTCTACGGCGGCGCGCCGCCGCCCGCGCCGCCCGTCCCGGCGTCCTGAGGCGCGGCCAGCGCGGCGTCCAGGAATTCCGTCACGCGCCGGGCGTACTCGCGCCCGGCAACGAACACCGACATGACGTGCGGCGCGCCTTTCACCTTCCACAGCTTCGCGTTCCCCGGCGAGGCGTCAAAGAGCCTGTCCGCGTTCGACGGGACGATCAGTTTGTCCGCCGTGCCGTGGATCAGGAGGACGGGGCGGGGCGCGATTCGCGGCATCGCTTCGATCGGAGCGATCTCCTCACCGCGGCAGCCCAGAATGCGCTCCCCGATGCGCTGCGTCGGCGGCGCGATTACGTCCGAGACCCGCTTCCCGAAGACCGAGTGGAAACGACCGGCGATCGCGCTGTCGAAACGGGCGAACGCGGAATCCGCCACGACCGCGCCAACCCGCTCGTCATCGGCCGCGACTAAGAGGGAGACGGAAGCGCCCATGCTCTCGCCGAGTAGCGCGACGGGCAGCCCTTGCAACTCCGGCTGTTCGAAGACCCAGTCGAGGGCTGCGTGCAGGTCGTGCGCCTCGTCTATGCCGAACGTAGTGCGACGCCCTCCTGACCAGCCGTGCGCGCGGAAGTCGAAGGTCAGGGCGGCGTACCCGGCGTCGTGCAGGAAGCGGACGTAGGGGAGCATCGTGTGCCTATTGCCGTGGTATCCGTGCGCGAGGACGGCGACGCCCCGGGTCGCATGGCTGGCGGCGGCGGGGATGAACCAGGCGGAAAGTCGCACGCCGTCGGCGGCGCGCAGGCTGAAGCGGTCGTAGTCCAGGCCGAGGCCGGTCCGCGGCGTCTTGAGGTGCACACGGCGTGGGGGATGCAGGAAAATCCAGGCCATAGCGGCCGGAACCGCCGCTATGGCGGCGCCCGTCGCGAGTGCGGCCATCACCGCGACCGAGGCGGGAACGTTCGCCGGGGTGGTCTTTTTCACATCCAGGATTGTATCGCGGGGGCCTGTGGGCACTATTGAAATGGGAACAAGCCCTAAGGGGTGCGCGTCGAAATAACTGGAGGCGACGAACCGTACAGCGCACGATTAAGGGGATTGCAGGAGCAGCGCTGCGGTGTCGTCGCGGAGAATAATGAAGCACAAACCGAAGTCCCTCGTGGACATATCGCAATACGTACACACGCTAAAGCATATCGAGACCGGGGAGTACATCTGTCTGCGGCAGAACAGCCGCGAGTACCTGGCCTGCTTTACGGATGGGGACTCGGCCTATCAATTTCGGGACGAGCTCGGCCTCCTGGAGCACGTAGACGTCCTCTCGATGTGCCTGGCCGACGCGCCGTTCCAGCACTACTGGCTGGACGGGGAGATGATCAGCCGGAGCGTACTGACCGACCACTCGCACCAGGCCCGCTAATTACCGATGGGCGAAATAGGGAAGGCGGCCCGGAAATCCGGGCCGCCTTTCTGGCCTTTAGTTTAACGCCGCTCGCCGCCGAGGACGGCCTGCATCGTGCGGAAGAAGACCTCGGTGTTGTCCAGCACTCCCGCGAACGAAGCTGCGCCGCGCCCGAACGCCGAAAGCGGTACGTCGGAGCCCGTGTGCGCGGCGGAGCCGCCGGATATGTGCCCCGTGATGCGGAACGCGCCCGCCGCGTCGCGCGCCGTTACGTTGGCGGGGTAGCCGGTCAGCGGTGTCAGCGAGGCCGAGGCGTCCGGCAGCGGGAGCGGGTTCGTCAGCCAGTCCTCGTGCCGGTCCGCGTTCGCGGCGAACCCCAGCAGCATCTTCCGGTCGATGTCGGTGGAGACGGGGTAGCCGTCCGGCGCGATGGTGTAGCGCGGGAAGCCCGCGTCCTCGTAGGTGCCCACGACGCCGTCGCGCAATTCGCCAGCGCCGCCCCCGGCCGCCGCGCGCTTGCGCAACTCCTCATTCGTGACCTTCGACGCGCCGATGATGTTCACGCCCGCGCATTCGTGGTCCGCGGTCACCACGATCAGGGTGTCGGGGTTCTCCTCGGCGAACTTCTTGCAGACCGCGATGGCGCGGTCGAATTCGATGACGTCCAGCAGGAGTCGCTCCGGGTCCATCGCGTGCGACTGTTTGTCGATGGAGGCCCCCTCCAGCATCAGGAAGAACCCGTCCCGGTTCTTCTTCAGGACGTCGAGCGCCTTGCCCGCCATCTCGTCGAGCATCGGCTGGTCCGGGAAGCCGTAGTCGCGGACCACCGTGCCCGCGCCGCGCCGCCCGTCGATCTTGTCCTTGGCGACGTTCATGTTCGAGAGCGCGAACAATCCGATCAGGCGGGTCGCGCTTGCGGGAACAGCGTCGAGTGACTTCCGGTCGGGCGCGTAGGTCCAGCCCGCCTTCTCCCAGTCCTCGGCGAGCACGTCGCGCGAGCCGTTTTTCTCGCCCGCGGGGATCCCCCAGGCTTGCGCGGCGTCGGGGGGAAGCACGTAGTCGTTGCGGTCGTTGCGCTGCGAGCCCGGCGTCCCGGAGGGCAGGAACCACTTGCGCCCTCCCCCCATCAAGACCTGAAGTCCGTTCTTCTCCCGCTCGGCGAAGAACATGTCCACGATGCCGGTGCCCGCCCCGCGGTTGGACGTGTGCGCCCCGAACGAACCGGGCGTCGCGTCGAAGACGTCGGCCGTCGTCACGATGCCGAGCGCCTTGCGCTCCTTGCGGTGCAGGTACTCGCCGACGTTTTCGATGCGCGGGTTGTCGAAGAAGTCGGTCGTGTCGTCCGGGAATACGCCTTCCTCGTTGTTGTCCGCCTTGTTACCGGTGGAGTAGCAGTGCGCGCCCGGCGACGAGTCGGTCACGATGGAGTTCAGCGACGGCGTCATGACGAACGCCGTCGCCGGGAACGTGTCCATCGCCAGCGGCGCGCTCGCCTTGCCCTGGAGCACTCCGCGGGCCATGACGCGGGCAGCCGTGCGGTGCGCGATGCCGAAGCCGTCGCCGATGCAGAAGATGACGTTCTTCGCGCGGCGCCCGCCGCGCGTGATGCCGACGACTTCGAAGTTGCCCGTCGCGCTCACGGTCTTGCCGTCGCTCTGCGTGGCGTCGACGCGCAGGGTGCGGACACCCGGGCGGGTGCTGGCGTATGCCCTCCGGAACGCGCTGACGCTGCCCGGCTTCACGCCGTTCGCGTCCGCCGGCAGCATGCTGGTGGCCGCGCCCGCGCTCGCCCCGTCCACGAAGAACTCCACCTTTGTGATCGTCCGGCCCGCGTCGGGCTGCACGGTCGCCTGGAGGTCGAACCGCTGGTCGGGCAGGAAGCGCGCCGTGATCGGGCCGGCGGCGCTCTTCTCGCTGAAGAGGCGGCTGGGCGGGGTAAGGCGCGAGATCGTCGGGTCGGCGTGCGCGGTCATGGTCGGGAGGACGGCAAAAGCTGCCCCGGCCGCGAGCGCGGCGGCGTGTGCCGCCGCGCGCCTTCGGTCTTGCTTCACGGAATCAACTCCTCATAGCTTGGAATTCGTCTTCGGGGCGTCCTGTAGGGGCGTGGCGGCGCGGTCTAGGGTGAGCCGGACCACCGAGACCGAGCCGTCGGCCTCGGCGCGGTTTCCGAGGGACAGGACGCCCGTAAGCAAAAGGGGGCGGGGGGTGAAAGGTATCGCAACCGCGGAGTCCGCGCCGGGAACGAGCACCCGCAGGTGGTCGGTCGGCAGGTCGGACAGCCCGCCCTCGTGGTCGATGATCGCGAGCGGCACGCGCGTCAGCAGGAAGACGCCCGGGTGCGGGTCTTCCTGCTGGACCATGTAGCCCGCGACGCGCACCCGCTTGCCCTGGAGGGCCCTCGCGCGCTCGGTCAGGGACAACCCGCGTGGGCCGACCGGCTTGACGAACAGGTCGCCCATCTCGAGGTGGACGACGCCGGGCGGCGGGGGCGGGAGCGGTTCGTCCCGCAATCCAGGCGGCGCTCCCGCCCCGACGCCGCTTAGGGCGAGCGCGAGGGCGGCGGCCAGGCAGGGACGGAGCGTTGACGTGGGGCGGCGCATGCTGCTGCGCACACGATAACGGGTCATTGTTAGGGCCGTATTAAGCCGCCTTGGCCGTGCGGTAGCCGTTCGGGTGCGCCTCGCGCCAGGCAGCCGCGTGCCGGATGATCGAGTCGATGTCCGGGTACTTCGGGTCCCAGCTTAGTTCCGCCCGGATCTTGTCGCAGGAGGCGGCGAGGCTGCCCGGGTCGCCGGGTCGGCGCGGGGCGGGCACCGCGTTGATCTTTACCCCGAGCACGCGCTCGGCCGCCGCGACCGCCTCCTTGACCGTGGTGCCGTAGGAGTTGCCCAGGTTGTAGGCGTTGGTTTCCCCGCCCGCCCGCAGGTACTCCAGGGCGCGGATGTGGGCGTCGGCGAGGTCGAAGACGTGGACGAAGTCGCGCAAGCACGAGCCGTCGCGGGTGTCCCAGTCCGTCCCGTAAATCTTGAACTCCGCGCGTCGGCCGAGCGCGGTGTCGATGATGAGCGGGAGCGCGTGCTGCTCCGGCGTGTGGTCCTCGCCGAGGACTCCCTCGGGGTCGGCCCCGGCCGCGTTGAAGTAGCGCAGGCTGACGGACTTCATGCCGAACGCCGCGTCGTAGTCACGCAGGATGCGCTCGAACATCAGCTTGGTCTCGCCGTAGGGGTTGACAGTCTTTTGCGGGTGGTCCTCCGGGATGGGCACTACCTGGGGCTCGCCGTAGGTGGCCGCCGAGGACGAGAAGATGATGTGGCGGACGTTGTTGTCGAGCATGCCGCGCAGGAGGGTCAGCCCCTTGGTGATGTTGCCCTCGTAGTACTTCGCCGGGTCGATGACCGAGTCGCCGACGGAGGCGTACGCGCCGAAGTGCATCACGGCGTCCACCGAATGGAGGCGGATCGCCCGGTTGAGCGCGATCAGGTCGCCGTAGTCGCCGTGTACCCAGGGGCAGCCCACGAGTTCCGCCGCTTCCCGGTGACCGAGTTCGAAATTGTCGTAGATGACGACGTCGTAGCCGCGCTGTTTGAGCACTTTGGCCGTGTGGGAGCCGATGTACCCCGCGCCGCCGATGACGAGAATGGACAAGGGAGTCCTCCTGGACTGTTTCGGTTCAGAACTCAGTATAGCGCACCGAAGGTGGCGAAATCCTTCCGGGGAATGGCCTGGCACCCCGACGTGCCGCATAATCGCTCTATGGACGCCGCTCCCGCCCCCGTAGTCCCGGTCGCTCCCGAACCCGCGACCCCGCGCCCGCTGCGGCTCTCGCGCCTGTTTGCCGTCTGGTTCGCCATCGGGCTCCAGTCGTTCGGCGGGGGCAGCGCGACGGGCGAGCTGATCCGGCGCGTCGCGGTGGACCGCGAGCGGTGGGTCAGCGAGGCGGAGTTCGCCCGCGAACTGACGCTGGTACAACTCGCGCCCGGCATGAACCTGCTCGCGCTGACGCTGCTGCTCGGCAGGCGCGTTCGCGGCCTTAAGGGCGGAGTGACCGCGCTCGTGGGTCTGCTTGTCCCGAGCGTCACGGTCGCCATCCTGCTCGCTGCACTGGCCCGCGGCCTGGGCGACAACGAGGCGGTTCGCGCGGCGCTGAGCGGGGGAGTCGTTCCGGCGACCGTCGGCATGGGGCTGTATGGCACGTTCCGGACGGGGCGCGGCCTTCTGGACGGTCTGAAAGGGGTTACGCTCGTCCTGACGCTCCTCATCGCCGTCGCGAGCGGTCTGCTCGCGGCGCTCTACTGGGGCCGTCTGCCGGTCTTCATGATCCTGTTCGGCGGGGGCGTCGTCGGCGCGGTCCTCAGCGTCGCCTTCGACCCGAAGCGCTTCGGCGAAGCGGGCGAGGCGGACGTCGCCTGATGCCACCCCTGACACTCTTCTGGCTCCTCCTCAAGGCGACGCTTCTCTCGACGGGCGGCACGGGGAATCTGCCCGCCATTCAGCAGGAGTTCGTCGCGGCGCGCGGCGCGGCCACGGACGCCGACCTCGCCGAGGCACTCGGCATCGGCCAGCTCGCGCCGGGGCCGACGGGCCTGTGGGTGGTCTGCTTCGGCTACTTCGTCGACGGGGTCCGGGGTGCGCTCCTGGCGGCGACGGCGGTCAGCCTGCCCCCCTTCGTCATCCTGGCGGTGGAGCGGGCGTACCGGCGCGTCCACCACCATCCCGCGATAGAAGGCTTCGTGCGCGGGATGGGGCTGGCAGTCGCGGGAATCTCCGCCGTCGTCCTCTGGCGTCTGATGTCCGCGGCGACCGGGCCGCTCTGGCTGCGCCTCGCGTTCGCCGCCGTCGCGCTGCTCCTTATGGCGTCGCGCCGGGTACCCGTACCGGTTCTGATTCTGGCGGCGGCGATTGCAGGGGCGCTGCTGGGGGGGAGCGGTCCGGCGGCGTCTGCCAGCGGCGACTAGCCGCGCCGGGCGATCATAAGGGCGATGCCGCCGCCGAGTACAATGCCGACGAACATTCCCATGCCGTCTAAGAGAAAGCCCCCGACCAGCAGGCCCAGAAAAGCGCCGATGGCCGCCGCGAGGGCAGGAGGCGTTCCGCTCTTCCGTTCGGTCAGAACCGGTTTAGGGGGTGCATCCTCAGGGTTCATGAAGCGGTCTCCGGATATCGCTCTGAGAGCGAAAACCGCGGGCGGGGCGGCGTCCCGCCCGCGGCTGGGCAGCAACTAACGACTCGCCAGCGCGCCCATGGGGTGCCAGGGGGCGAGGACCGTGGGCGTGGTGTCGAGCAGGGCGACGACCTCGGCCGGGACGTGTTCCTTGCGGACGACGACCTCGTAGTTGTACTCGTCGAACCACGGGTCGGTCATGACCATGAAGCCCTTGTCGCCGCCCTTGTCGCCCCAGGAGTTCTCCACGCGCCACTTGCGCGGCTTGCCGTCGTCGTCCAGGTCGACACCGGTGAAGACCATGGCGTGCGTCATCTGGCTGTGGCCGTAGTCCAGCCTCTCCGCCTTGTTGAGCGAGAACGTCGTGCCGTAGATGCCGCCGTAGTCGAACAGGTCCAGGTCCATCAGTCCGAGGTCGCGGTCGAAGTGCTTGCCCACGTCGCATCCGAACCAGACCGACTCGCCCGCTGCCACCTGCGCGACCGCGGCCTTCTTCAGCACGCCGATTGGGACGTTGACGTAGCGCACGACGTGCCCGCCGACGACGTTGCCGAGGTACTGGACCGTGTACAGCTCGTTGTACGGCGTCGTGTCCATCGGGCAGTGGATCAGGCACAGGTAGTCGTCCAGCTCGATGCCGACGAACTTCTCGTAGAACGCCTGCGGGGTGATGACGCCCTCGCGGTGGAACTCCTTGTCCTTGTCGCGCCACTGCCAGGCGAACTCGGTCGGCGGCTCGCCGAGGTGGATGGCGAGCATCCGGTAGACCTCTTCGAGCATCTCCTCCTTGCGTCCGCGCAGCGCGTCGGGCGATGCGCCCTTCTGGCTCGCCTGTCGCAGCCGCGCGGCGAACTCGCGCAGCTTGAGCGTCACCATGGCGTTCAGCACGCCGGAGGCGCTGCTGCTCTCGGTCTCTGGCATTGCCTCCTTGGGCACGACGCCGTACTTGCGGACCAGGTTGACGAACATGTCCCACTGGCCGCCATCCTGGACGGGCTGGGAGACGAGGTGGGCCATGAGCCGCGAGTCGGTCGGCTCTTCGAGCGTCGCCAGGACGTTCTCCAGGAAGTAGTTCGCCCGCTCCAGCTTGTCCCAGAAGAACAGGTAGCTCTGGGAAAGCTCGAAGTCCTCCAGGTTCATCTTCTGCGCCGCCGCCATCCGGAACAGATTCAGCCCCGCGAACATCCAGCAGCGCCCGCTGCTGTTCTGACTGGTGGCGGCGCCCGCCTTGACCATGTGCGAGAACGTGTGGTTGTGGCGGACGACCGCGTCCCGGTTCAGGGCGACCGTGCGCACGCTGGTCTTGGTGACGGCGTTCAGGGCGAATCGGTTGCGCGGGTCGGCGGCAAAAGCGGCGCGGAAGGCGGACAGGGCGGAGGCGTCGATGCCCGCGCCCCCCTCAAGTTCGTTGGTTTTCACGGTCGAGAAAGTCCCCTCAAATACGATATCTGCTCGTCAGGTTCGCCATCCGGGCGAACGTCTCCTACCGCCTCAGGCGACGGCGCGCTCGCGCGCACGCACGAAATCGGTATCGAACATGCGAAGCGATGCGGGTTCGCCGTCCGCGCCGAGCGCAAACTGCAACTCGACATCCTGGAAATCTACGTCGTCGGTGTCGGTCACGAAGCGATCGTGGTGCCAGTGCTTCAATCGGCAGTCGAACGACGACCAGGCGATGCTGAGCCCCGCCTCCGGAGCGTAGGAGACGGTCGCCGTACCGTACGCCGGGTCCTCGTACGCTCCCGCGAACGCGGAAAGTGGGAGCGAGGGGCGCGTGCCCTTGTGGCGCTTCTCGCGTTTTTCGCGCTTGCGCTTCGCGGCGTTCGCCTCGGCGGTCCGCACGCGCTGCGCGTACACCTTCGTCCAGTCGCGCTTCGGCAGTCCGAGCAGCAGGTCCAGCACCTCGCACCGGATGATCTCGACCGCGTGGGAGTACACGTTCGACACTACCGCGATGCCGATGCCCCGGTCGGGGACGAGGGTGACGACGGAGCGGAAGCCGTTGAGTGTTCCGCCGTGCGTCACCACGCGGTGGCCGCCCCGGTAGTCGAAGACGGTCCAGCCGAGGCCGTACGTCTGCTGCACGGTGTCCGGGAAGACGAGGCGCGTCTCCTCGTCGGGCGGTACGACGACGTGCGGGGTGTGCGTCTCGCGGAGCGCCGCCTCGTCCACAAGGCGGCTCCCGTCGGGCCCGAGGCCGCCCGACAACTGGAAGCGGAGCCAGGGAACGAGGTCGCGCGCCGACGCGCGGATTCCGCCCGCCCCGCCGACGTCGTGGTGGACCCATTCGATCGCGCGGACCTGTTTCTTCACCGACCGGTGCGGGGTGGCGTATTCCCGCCCCAGCGTCTCCTCGTTCGTGAAGTTCGCACCGGCCATGCCGAGCGGCTCGAAGAGCCGGGCGTGCGCGAACGCCTCGAAGTTCGGAAAGCCCGCCGTGCGCGCGACCGCCTCGCCCGCCGCCGTGAAGCAGATGTTCTGGTACTGGTACTTCGCGCGGAACCCCTCGGTCAACTTCGCGTACCCGATGCGGCGGAGGAATTCCGCCCGGTCCCAGGGAGCGCGGAACCACAGCATGTCATGGCGGGGCAGTCCAGTGCGGTGGCAAACCAGGTCGCGCATCGTCACGTTGGCGTCCGCGAGAGCGCCCTGAAGGCGGAACTCCGGCAGGTGCTTGCGCACCGGGTCGTCCCAGCGCATCTTCCCCTCGGAGACGAGCAGCGCCATGCCGGCCGTCGTGAACGCTTTGGTCGTGGAAGCGATGGCGAACAGCGTGTCGGCCGTCACCGGGTCGTCGGCGTCGAGCGACTTCTGCCCATAGCCCCGCGCGAACTCTTCTCCCCCCGCCACTACCGCGATAGCCGCTCCGGGAGCCTTCGTCGCCTTCAGCGCCGCCGCCGCGATCCGGTCGAAAGCCTGTGCGTTTATCGGCATCTACGCTCCCTCCCCGTCCGCGGGGGCGAGGTACGCCTCGGCGTGGTCCTGGGGATCGTACCCCAGCACTTCGCGCGCGGTCCGAAGAGATAGGTACTCGTGGCGGGGGAGCGAGGTGGCGGAGACGACGGAGTAGCCCACTCCGGGCGCTTCCACGGCTTTCGTGAACATCTGGACGGCGTCGTTCGGGGAGAGCCATATGTTGCTGGCCGCGCCGCGGGCGCGCAGGAGTTCGTCGTCGTAGTGGAGGAACCAGCCGATGCGGACGCCGACGAACTCCATGCCGTGCGTGTCGTGGTACCAGCGCCCGACGATCTCGCCGAACGCCTTGGTCGCCCCGTAGAGCGTGATGGGGCGGTGCGGCATGTCCACCTCGACGGTCGCCTCGCGGGGGTACTTCGCGACGGACTGGACCGTGGAGGCGAAGACGACGCGCCGAACGCCGGCACGCCGGGCCGCCTCGAACGTGTTGTAGAGTCCGACGACGTTATTCGGAACGAGGACCTCGTTGAAGGGCGCTTCGTCCGGCTGTGCGGCGAGGTGGACGAGGACGTCCACCCCCTGCATCGCCTCGGCGAGCGCGTCCGCGTCGGAGAGGTCCATTCGGAGCGCCCCTTCGGCGTCCATTGGCTCCCGGTCCAGTAGAAGGGTGTCGTAACGTTCGAGAAAAGGGGGCGTGAGTGTGCGGCCGATCTTACCCGCCGCGCCGGTGAGAAGGACTCTGAGGCGTGCCATATGCCGGAAGGATTCGTTTCCCGGGAACGCTTCTCCTGCCGAAGAAGGAACTGCGGGCGCGGGTGGGCAACGAACCGCTATGCGCTGCTCCCCACGCAACTGCCCTTGCCTCGCGCTTCTGACGGTGGCCTTGCTCGTGGTACTGCTGCTGGCCGCGCCTCGCGACGCCTGGGCCGACGGCGCACTGGCGCGCGCCCGGCAGCGCGGCGTACTGATCATTGCCACCGACGCGACCTACCCGCCGTTCGAGTACGTGGAGGACGGGAGGGTCGTCGGCTTCGACGCCGAACTTGGGGCCGAGATCGCGAAGGAGATCGGCATTCCGGTGCGCTTCGAGTCGCTGGAGTGGGCGGGGGTGCTGGCGTCGGTGGAGACGGGCAAGTGCGACCTCGCGATGTCCGGTATCACCATCACGGAGGAGCGCAAGAGGGGCGGGACCGCGTTCTCCCGGCCCTATTTCCTCTCGGGGCAGGTGATCGTGCGGCGGAAGGGCGACGGCCGTATCGACGGTCCGGACTCGCTGCTCAAAGGGAGGACGGTGGCGGTCCAGCAGGAGACCACCGGCCAGTTCGCGGTGGAGAAGCGGGGGGTTCCGCGCGCGATGGTCCACCGCTTCGACACGCTCCAAGACGCCCTGATGGACGTGCGCAACGGCCGTTCCGACGCCGCGGTGGGCGACCTGCCCGCTCTGGCCGAGATGATCCGCAAGAGCTTCGGGGAGTTGGAGATCCTTCCCGGGGGGGCCTTCGTGGCGGAATACCTCGGCATCGCGGCGCACAAGGACAGCCGCGACCTGATTGCCGCCGTCAACGCCGCGTTCGAGCGCATCGCGGTGGACGGCCGTTACGCCGCGATCTACCGGAAGTGGATGCGCGAGCCGCTGCCGCTGGCCGACCTCGGCCAGCTCGCCCTGGCCGCGAACGAGGGCACGCCGATTCCCGCCGAGATCGCCCGGGCGGCGCTGGCAGAGCCCGGCGACACGTCGGCGGCGGCGACCGATCCGGCATCGGCGGCCCCCTCGGCGCTTGCCTTCCGAGGAGACGTGCTCCGGGATGCACTTCCGACGCTGCTGAAGGGCGCTCGCCTGACGATCACGCTGACGGGTCTGACACTCATATTGGGAGTGCCGCTCGGGCTGCTGGTGGCCCTCGCACGCCTGTCCCCCTTTCGGCTGCTGAGCGTTCCCGCGACCGTATACGTGGAGGCGGTGCGCGGCACGCCGCTCCTGATGCAGATCTACGTGCTCTATTTCGTCCTCCCCGCGACCGGGTTGTCCCTGTCGAACTTCGTCGCGGGGGTCCTCGCGCTGACGCTGAACGCGGCGGCATACGTCTCCGAGATATTCCGGGCCGGAATCGAGAGCATCGACGTCGGGCAGCGCGAGGCGGCGCGGGCGCTCGGAATGAGCGGGGGACAGGCGATGTGGAACGTCCTCTTGCCGCAGACGATCCGCCGCGTCCTGCCCCCGCTGACGAACGAGGCGGTCGCGCTGCTCAAGGACTCGTCGCTGGTGTCGGTGGTGGCGCTGGCGGAGTTGATGCGCGTAGGTAAGGAGCTGGCGACCAACGCGGGTTCGCCGACGACTATCTTCCTGGCCGTCGCACTGCTATACCTCGCGATGACCCTGCCGCTGACGCTGCTCGTGCGCTACCTCGAAACGCGCTGGCGGCCCATCAGCCGCGAAAGAAGGCGAGCCGGTGCGCTGCTCGCCGCCGGCCCGAAGTGAGTAGAATTGAGTAGAAGTGAGTACCCGTTCGAATCCAGACCGGTCATCCGCCCGGCGCACATTTTTTGCGAATCCGGTTTGTTCCCCTCGTCCGGAAGGATAGGTACAAAAGGATGGAGACTCCGGCAAAAATACGCATACTGCTGGTGGACGACCACCCGGTCGTGCGCGAGGGCCTGAAGGCGCTCATCGACCGTCACTCCGACATGGCGGTGATCGCCGAGGCAGGGGACGGCGCGTCCGCAGTGGAGCGGGCGAAGGCGCTGTCGCCGGACGTGATCGTGATGGACGTTTCGCTGCCGCGCCTGCCCGGCTCGGCCGCGACCGCGCAGATAGTCCGGTCGCGCCCGGAGGCGCGCGTCATTGCCCTTTCGATGCACGAGGACCGAAGCTATCTCCGCGACCTCCTGGAGGCGGGGGCGTCCGGGTACGTATTGAAGCGATCGGCGGCCGAGGATCTGGTGCGCGCGATCCGCATCGTGGCAGGCGGCGGCATCTACCTGGACCCGGCGCTCGCGGGTAAGGTCGTGGGAGGGTTCGTGCGCAAGAATGGGCCCCACACCGACACCGGCCTGCCTACGCTCAGCGACCGCGAAGCGGAAGTGCTCCGGCTCATCGCGCAGGGCTATAGCAACAAAGAGATCGCCGCGCACCTCACCCTTTCCGTGAAGACGGTGGAGACGTACAAGGCGCGCTCGATGGAGAAGCTGAGCCTGGACAGCCGGGTGGACATCGTCCGCTACGCGCTGACGCGGGGCTGGCTTCAGGACATGTAACCGGCCGTACCGCGGGAATGGGGAAGGGCCGGGAGGAATCTCCCGGCCCTTGGTTTCGCGTGCCGACGGCTGCGGTGCTACGCGTTGACGCGGGATAAGGCGGCACGCACCAGAGCGGGGATGTCGGCAGTAGTGTCGGCGACCGGGACCCCCGCGGCCGTTAGCGCGTCGACCTTGCTCTGCGCGCTCCCGGACGTGCCGGAGACGATGGCGCCCGCGTGGCCCATGCGCTTGCCAGGGGGGGCGGTGCGCCCGCCGATGAAGGCGACGACGGGCTTGGTCATCGTCTTGATGAACTCGGCGGCGCTCTCCTCGTCGGAGCCGCCGATCTCGCCTACCATGACCACGGCCTTCGTCTCCGGATCCGCCTCGAAGAGGGGGAGGACGTCAATGAAGGTGGTGCCCAGGATCGGGTCTCCACCGATACCGACTGCGGTCGTCTGCCCGAGGCCCGCCCGGGTGAGCGAGTCCACGATCTCGTAGGTCAGGGTGCCGGAGCGGGACACGAGGCCGACCGGCCCCGTCGTGAAGATGTTCGCCGGAATGATGCCGATCTTGGACTTGCCCGCCGATAGAAGTCCCGGGCAGTTCGGCCCGATCATCCGCGCTTTCCCGGTGCTCTTGACGAAACGGGTCGCCCGGACCATGTCCTGGACCGGGATACCCTCGGTGATGCAGACGATCAGGTCAACGCCCGCCGCGGCTCCCTCGATCACCGCGTCCGCCGCGAACTTGGGCGGCACCGTCACGAAGTGGGCGTTCGCGCCCGTCTTTTCGACGGCCTCGGCGACCGTGTCGAAGACCGGAACGCCGTGCTCGGTGGTCTGTCCGCCCTTGCCCGGCGTCACGCCCGCTACGACCTTCGTGCCGTAGGCGATCATCTGCCCGGTGTGGAAGGTCCCTTCGCGGCCGGTGATGCCGGAAACCACGACCCGGGTCTTCTCGTCGATCAGGATGCTCATGGGTTCGTTTGCTTACCCGTTCTGCCGCTTCAGGTAATAGGTGACGACGTCCTCGGTGTACTCCTCACCCTCCTCCTCGTCGTCGCCTTCCGACGTTTCCAGGTAGGTCACCTGGGATACCGTGACGCTGACCAGCTCGTAGCCATCGGCCCCGAGCGCGTTCAGCATCTCTTCCTCGCTCTCGTCCTCCATCTCGCTGGCGGACTTTGTGACGACCTTATAGTCGAATGCAGGCATGTCTTTCTTCTCCTGTAACCGCCCGGGTCTTTCCGACACCGTGCGGGATTCCTTCAGCCCCGGGGGGCGGATTCCAGATCGTTCAGCCATTCCCGGACCGTCTCCGGGCCGTCGGCGAAGGTGCCGTCGTCGTGTCGCAGCGTGACGCCGACCAGGCGCACGAGGGCACGCCACACCGCCCGATCCCGGGTGTCCGGGTCATCCTCCAGGATCCACTCGCGCGCCCAGGCGGAGGCGTCGGATCGCGCCGCGCCTTCCCCGTCGTCCCCGGCGAGGAGCGCCCTCAACCGCTCCGCGACCTCTTCCCGCAGCGGTGCGCGTGGCATAGCGAAGGAGTTCTCCGGCCCGCTCCCGCTCAGTCGTTGCCGACGAGCGAGACGATCTTCTGCGCCGCCTCCTGCATGGTGGCGGCCGGGATAAGGTCCGTCGTGTTCAGAAGCTCCAGGCCCTCCTCGGCGTTCGTGCCCGCGAGGCGCACGACGATCGGGACGCGCACGTCGAGCGAGGCGACGCCCTCAATGATGCCGCGGGCCACTTCGTCGCCGCGCGTGATGCCGCCGAAGATGTTGAACAGGACGCCCCTGACGTTCGGGTCGGAAAGCACCAGTTCCATCGAGTTCCGGACCAGTTCCGCCTTCGCGCCGCCGCCGATGTCCAGGAAGTCCGCCGGTTCTCCGCCCGCGCGCTTGACCTCGTCCATGGTCGTCATCACGAGGCCCGCGCCGTTGCCGATGATTCCGATGTTCCCGCCCAGGTAGACGTAGTTGCTGATGCCGCGGCGTCGCGCCTCTTTTTCGTACTCGTGGGACTCTTCGCTTACCTCGGCGTAGGCGCGGAAGTCCGGGTGACGGAAGAGGGCGTTGTCGTCGATCTCGATCTTGGCGTCGCCCGCGATCAGCGTGCCGTCCTTCGTCACGACGAGCGGGTTGATTTCGGCTAGGGTCGCGTCGTTCTCGACGTACGCGTCGTAGAGGGCGCGGAGGAACGGGGCGAGCTGGGCGATCTCCGCCGCCGGGATGCCGCCCTGCACGGCGACGCGCCGGATGGCGAAGTCGCGGACGCCGAGGAACGGATCGACGGGCAGACGACCGATGGCGTCCGGGTTCGAGTGCGCCACCTCTTCGATGTCCATGCCTCCCTGCGAGGAGACGATGAAGACGTTGCGCTGCGTCGTACGGTCGGTCGTGATGCCGATGTAGTACTCTTTTTCTATGGCGAGCGCCTCTTCGACCAGGACCTGGTCGATGCGGAGGTTGCCCTTGGCCTGCTCGAAGTAGAGTTCCTTGCCCAGGATCGTGGCCGCGAAGTCGCGCGCCTCCTCGGGGCTCTTGGCGACCTTGACGCCGCCCGCTTTTCCGCGCCCGCCGGAGAGCACCTGGGCCTTGACGACGACGGTCCCGCCGAGCGCGCGTGCCGCTTCGAAAGCCTGCTCGGGGCTGTCGGCCACCTGACCCTTAGGTACCGGAACGCCGTACTTCGCCAGCAGTTCCTTCCCCTGATATTCCTGCATCTTCATAGTTCGCGAAAACTCCACAGCCCCGTCCGGGCCGCGCTATTGTAGCAGATTGCTCCGGACAACGGCAACCCGAAAGCGCGCCCGGCCGCGAGTCTCCGGAGCCGCGAGATGCAGAGCCGACTCGACCGTGCTTTTCTGCGTACGCGCGTACGCAATTACCGTTCCGCCACGGCGTCCGCCTCCTGCGCGAGGGCGAAGTCCTTTTCCGTGATGCCGCCGGAGTCGTGGGTGACGAGGGCGATGTGCACCTTATCGTAGCGAATGTCGATGTCGGGGTGGTGGTGCGCCGCCTCGGCCGCCTCCGCGAGGCGATTGACGAACTGCATGGACTGGACGAAATCGGCGAACTCGAACGACTTTTTCAGGATTCCGTCGGCAACTTCCCAGCCGACGACGTCAGAAAGCCGCGCGCGGACATCCTCGTCCGAAAGTCTAGAAGCCTGCATCGGAGTCACCTGTTCCCTTCCGTTCAGATTGTACCCCTCCCGCACTTGACGGCGGTGTTACAATGGGCGGGATGGAACTCACGATTCTTGGCACCGCTGCCGCCGAAGCCTGGCCCGCGCCGTTCTGCCGCTGTCC
>DATLHN010000836.1:0-2990 GCA_035539875.1 Armatimonadaceae bacterium | reverse complement strand
GAAACGCCGCACTGCTGCGCTGGGTGGAGGAGTGCATCGCCCTGTGCCGCCCGGACCGCGTCCACTGGTGTACCGGCTCCGAGGAGGAGAAGCAGGCGCTTCTCGACACGATGACGGACGACGGCACCCTCGACCCGCTGAACCCCGACGCCTGGCCTGGCTGCTACCTGCACCGAAGCGCGCCCAACGACGTGGCGCGCGTGGAAGACCGGACGTTCATCTGCGCCGCGCGCGAGGAGGACGCCGGGCCGACCAACCACTGGTGGGACCCGGCGGAGGCCCGCGCCAAACTCGACTCGCTGTTCGACGGCTGCATGCGGGGCCGCACGATGTACGTCGCGCCCTACGTCATGGGACCGCCCGGATCGCCGCTCAGCAAGGTCGGCGTCGAGATCACGGACAGTCCCTACGTGGTCGTCAGCATGGGGGTCATGACCCGGATGGGCGAGGTCGCTCTGGAGCAACTGAGCGCGGACGGGACCTTCGTCCCGGGCCTGCACAGTACCGGCACCCTCGACCCCGCGGAGCGGTACATCTGCCACTTCCCGGAGACGCGCGAGATATTCTCGTTCAGTTCCAACTACGGCGGCAACGTCCTGCTCGGGAAGAAGTGCTTCGCCCTGCGCATCGCGAGCGTGATGGCGCGCGACGAGGGCTGGATGGCCGAGCACATGCTGATCCTGGAGCTTACGGACCCGCGCGGCGAGCGGCACTTCTTCGCGGCGGCGTTCCCGTCCGCGTGCGGCAAGACGAACCTGGCGATGCTGGTGTCGCCGCTCGCGGACCAGGGCTGGACCGTGCGCACCGTCGGCGACGACATCGCCTGGATGCGGGTCGGACCGGACGGCCGCCTGTGGGCGATCAACCCGGAGGCGGGGTTCTTCGGGGTCGCGCCCGGCACGAGTGAGCAGACGAACCGCAACGCGATGGCGACCGTCCGCTCCAACACGATCTTCACCAACGTCGCCGTCAGCGACGACGGCATGCCCTGGTGGGAGGGGATGGGAGCGCCGCCCGCCGACGTCCTGACCGACTGGAAGGGCAACCGCCGCCGCGTAGGGGACGGGGACGAAAAGTTCGCCCACCCGAACTCCCGCTTCACCGCCCCCGCGCGCCAGTGCCCGTCCATCTCGCCGAGTTGGGAGGACCCCCGGGGCGTCCCGATCTCGGGCATCATCTTCGGCGGGCGGCGCTACCGGCGCGTGCCGCTCGTGGCGGAAGCGTTCTCCTGGAACCACGGCGTCTTCCTCGGGGCCACCATGGCGTCGCGGACGACGGCGGCGGCGGCGGGCCAGCAGAACGTCCTGCGCCGCGACCCGATGGCGATGCTCCCCTTCTGCGGTTACCACATGGGCGACTACTTCGCGCACTGGCTCGCGATGGGCGCGCGCATCCCGAACCCGCCGCGCCTCTTCCACGTCAACTGGTTCCGGCAGGACGCCGACGGCAACTTCCTCTGGCCGGGCTACGGCGAGAACGTCCGCGCGCTGATCTGGATGGTCGAGCGGATACAGGGGCGGGCGGGAGCGCGCGAGACCCTGTTCGGCAATGTCCCCACGATAGACACCCTCCACCTGGAGGGTCTGGACATCGCGCCCGACCGCCTGCGGATGCTCCTCGACGTGGACCCGGCGGACTGGCAGGAGGAGGCAAGTGACGTCGCTGAGCACTTCGCCCGCTTCGGCGACCGCCTGCCACGGGCCCTCCAGGACGAGTTGGCGGCATTGAAGCGACGGGTAGAAGACGCGCAGCAGTAGCGCGCCGCGCGGACGAGCCCCCCTGCCCACCCTGGCAGGGGTGGCAGCGCGCGCGCGCTGCCACCCCTCTCTCGCTACACTACCGGGTCGCCGCCTCGAAGAGGCGGTACCACGCGAGCCGCCGCTGGTCGGCGGGGGACGGCGGACTCTGGTTGCGGATGTTGCGGGCGGCCTGGCCGAGCATCTCGTCGATCGCCTCGTCGTAGGCGCGGTCTATGGCCGACTCCAGGTCGTCATAGGCGCGGTCTTCGTAGCGGTCGAGACGGCGGCTTCCCGAACCGCTTGCGGAAATCTGCCCGCGCTCGTTCCTGCCGCTGAGTTGCGCGCTCACCTCCACGCGGTTGTTGTCCTTCCCGTCGCGGAAGTAGATCTCGACGTCGACGTAGACGGACCCGCCCTCGCCCGGGCTGTACGCGATGTCCCCCCGGTCGATGTCCCGGCGGGCGCGGGAGCGGTAGTCGTCCTCAAACCGGTCGCTACGGCGCGGCCGGATGTCCTTCCGGGACAGCGAGACCGTGACCTGACCGATCGCCACCGTGCGGCTCAGCCGATCGAACTGCCGCCGCAGGTCCTCGACCCGCGTCGGGTTTCGCTCCATGTCGTCCAGCATGCGCCCCAGGCGTCCCGGCGTCGTCACCAGGGCGGAAGCCGGGCGGTCTCCCTGTTCGCGGACGACCAATAGCGCGACGCCGTTGCGCGGCCAGGCGAGCACGCACCAGTCCGAATAGCGCTCCCGCGGATACCACTCGTCGGGGCGTCCCCAGTCGCGCCCGCCCACCTCTTCCGGGCGCACGCCCCCGTCCCTAAACTCCACGTGAAAGCCGGTAATGCGAGCCTTCCCGTTGTTCGCGTCCTGGAGCGCCTGAATCTCCCAGCGCGCCCCGGGCGCGGGCGTCAGGATCGTCGCTTCGGGCCGGACGAAGCTGCCCCCCTTGGTGCGGAACTGCTTTTTCAGGTCGTCTCGCGTCGTCTCGTCGAGGACGACCCCTTCCCAGCCACGCCCGTCGAAACTCGCGATGTCCCGGGGATCGAAGTACCGATCCGCGCGGAAAAGTCGTTCCATGGGTTCTCTCACTTTTCTCCGATTGTGGGTTCGCGGCGGCGTGGGAACGCAGGCCGCTACGGCTGTGCGGCGGGGTCGGCAAGCGCGGTGGCGGCTTCCGCGGCGTTTAGCGCCCCGCCTTCGGGGAGGCGGGTGAGGTCCCACTCCGTGACCAGGGTCGAGGCTTCCCC
>DATLHN010000835.1:0-1897 GCA_035539875.1 Armatimonadaceae bacterium | reverse complement strand
CGACCAGGCGCAGGGACGCCTTGCCGCGGTCGGCCAGCGTCGCCTCCACCCGGTTGAAAGTGGTCACCTTGTTCCCGATGGTCAGTGTGCCCGTGCCCGTACCGGTCAGGGCGCTCTGCTGCGCGCGGGCGCTGCTCGTCGTCGCGCCACACGCGGCGAGGGTGATCGCCGCGGCGGCCAGGGCGAAGGGCCGGGTCGCCGAAAGTCCGTAAGACATGGAGTATCCTTTCCCACGGCCGGTGAGCCGCCGCCCGGCGCGGACGGGGCTTCGGGCTTTAGTGGGAGGATACCCCGGCCTGTCAATAGGTGGGGCGCAGGAGCGGACCCTCGTCGCCGAGCAGGGCGTGCGTGCCCGGGGCGTACAGAACGTGGCGGATGTCGCGAACGCGGCCGTCTGCCGTGACCGCGCGCTTCACCAGACGGACGCCGTGGCTGTAGTCCACGTACGTATCGCGGTGGACGATGGTCAGCGTCTGTATGGGGGACCCGTCGGGCTTGTGCCAACCGTAAATAGCCACGCGGTTCGGCTTTTCGGCGAGCCGGTTGGTGACGACGACGTCCTTCTTGATGCCCGCTACCAACGCGCCGAGGGGCTTGTCCGCTGGCCGCTGGCCGCCGATGATCGCGTCGTGCTGGAGGAACGTCGTTACCGCTTCGCGGGCCTCGGTCAGCGGGCGCGGCTCGCGCCGGTCGGTCGCGGCGGCGTAGACGTCGTCGACCATCTTCCGGGTCGGGAGCGCACAGCCGAAGACGTCGGCGATGCGCTGCGCGGTCATGGGCGTGAGAGGAACGCGCACGAAGTCGGCGTCGCTCCCGACGGCCAGGTAGTCGGGCATGACCTCGAACGTGGCCGCGTGCTCCTTGCCCGCGGCGTCCGTGGCGCGGACGGTGACGGGGACGAAGCGGCGCAGGAAGTCGGGGACGTTGCCGCGGCGTATCTCCCGCTCGATGGCCGCCTCCCGCTCGGCGAACGGGAGGCGGGCGACGCGCTCCATGACGGCTTTGCCGCCGGGCGCGTCCTTCGGCCGGGGCGGGATGCCCGCCGCGGGCTGTACCCACTTCATGTAGGCGCGTGGCCCGCCGAAAACGCCCCACGACGCGCCCGCTTGCGGCGTACCGGACGCCATCGCCTCCAGGAGGCCGTTCATCTCCCCGACCAGAGCCGTGTGCAGTATCTTGTTCTGCGGGTTCGCGTGGACGTGGAGGCGTATCTGACCGCTCAGGCCGGTGAAGTTCGTGAAGTCTCCGGCCTTCGACTCCGCGAGCGGCACGTCCTTCGCCAGGCGCGCCCGCATTCGCTCGGACGCCCGGTACGTCCCGCCGGTCGGGCCGACGACCTTCTTGCCGTCGAGGGTGATCTCGCGGTCGTCGTAGGCGATCACGGTCAGGCGGCGCGCGGCGTCGGCTTTGAGCCAGGCGAGCAGCTTGTCGCCGTGGCGGTCGTCGTCGCTGTACGAATAGTTGGCGTCGAGGAAGGCGATGCGCTCGACCCAGTCGGGGACCGCGTCGCCGCCGTTCAGGAAGCCAAACAGGAAACTGCCGCCGCCACTGTGGCCGGTCAGCGCCACGCGCGTGGACGAACCGGGCGTCCGGGCGCGCAGGGATTCGATTAGGGCGCGAATGCGCGCGGCATTATCCGCATGCTTCTGCCGCCAGGCGGGCCAACTCAGTCCTTCCGCCTCGACGACGGCGAGGACCACGTTCGCGCCGGGCGTCACCTCGCGCAGGCGACGCACCTGCGCGGCGACGTGCTGGATGTCGAAGTGCCAGTCCGTGCCGTCGGCGAGCGCGCTCCCAAGGGTCTGCTCGATCGTGTTGCCGTTCGGCGTGGCGTAGACGATGAGGAGCGTCGGTCGCTTCCGGTCCATCTCCCCAGGCGCGTTCACGACCACCCGGA
>DATLHN010000834.1:0-5557 GCA_035539875.1 Armatimonadaceae bacterium | reverse complement strand
CCGCCGCGCGCTCGAAGCGGTGGCGCGCGGTCGGAGTGGACACGGCTCCCCTCCGGCCGCTCACCACTAAGACGCGCGAGTAGCAAGATAGAAACAGCCCCGGCTCATTCGAGCCGGGGCTGAATTCGTCACAGCCGAACTGGCGGTTAGTTGTCGCTGGCGCTGCGGCGGCGGCGCGCAACGGCGGCGAGGCCCAGGAGCGGCACTCCCGCGAGCGCCAGTCCGAGCGTCCCGGCTTCGGGGACGACGGAGACGGGCAGCGGCGTCGAGGCGAAGGCGATCGTGCCGCCCGAGTTGAATGAGTTCGGGCGCCCGTTCTGCTGCGCGGCGAAGTCCGGGTCCAGGTCGGAAAGCGCGCCGTTGAACGTCCTTTGGGTCGTACCGGCAAAGTTCAGGACATCCGACGAGAAGTTCACGACGAAGGCCCCGCCGCTGTCGCCCGCGAATGTCGCCACGTTCGGCGAGGCGGTATCGAAGCGCAGTTCGCCCGTACCCGTCATCCGGAGCAGCAGCGTGCCCTGCGTGGAACCGCCGGTGTTATCCCGGATCTCCAGGACTATGTTGCTCACCCCGATGTCGCTGGTGGTCGGGTCCAGGACATTCGCGCCGGTGGTAGAAGTCAGGGTGAAGAGGGAACTGACGACCGAACCCGGGCCGCCGTAGCTGGTGGTGACGTTCGAGAAGATGAAGTTGCCCGCGACGCTCGTGCCCGGGCTGTTGAACGCGCCGGTCGCGTTGTCGTAGGAGTAGAGCGCTCCGACGTTGGGGGTGAATGACCCGAACTGGGTCTGCGCGTAGGCAGGTGCTACGGCGAAGACGAGCGCCGCGGCGGAGGCGGCGATACCTGTAGTACTAAGCCGTCGAAAGGACGTGGAACGCATGGGGACTCCCTCTTAACCGATATTACACGGAGCCAGAGCAGACGCGGGATGGTCCCGGCCATTCCGGCCAATACGTAATACCCAACACTTTAATCACTAAAACGATACTAAGCAAACCCGACGAAAAACCGGTGATTTACCGCAGGGAGTCATCCTAATAGTAGGAGTGCCGGTCAGGCGGCGCGCACTATCCGCCCGACCGGCACTCCTGTATTCAGGAGCGAGGTATCAGAAGGAAAGCGCGTGACTGGCCGCCTATCAGGCCGTAGCCGACGATCTTACCGCCGTCGTTGGTCGCGGTCGCCGTGGTGAGAGTCCACCCCGTACCCGGTGCTATGAGACCGTTGAGGTCGCGCATCGTACCGTTCTTCCAGAGAAAAGCACGGCGGGAGGTCGCATCGCTGCCGCTAAAGCCGACGATCTCCCCGCGCGCGTTGACGTCGTAGGCCGCGCTCTCGTCATGCCCCGGAAGCGTGCCGAGGTCGGTGGGCACGTCGTTCCTCCAGACCGTGGCGCGGATGCGGCTGGCGTTCGGCAGCCGCGACCAGCCGACCACCCAGCCGTTCTCGCCGATCGAGCGGGCCGAGGAGATGCCGCCTCCGGCGAGCGGCGGAAGCGCGCGAATCTGGCCGTTCTCGAATACGAACGCCCGGTGGACGGCGTTGAAGCCCGCGGCGGTCTGCGTCTGCCCGACGATGCGGCCCGCCGCGTCGATCGCCTGCGGGAGCGCGTACGCGGAGCCGGGCAGGGCAGGAATCTCGCCCATCGCGCCGCCCGGCTCCCAGACGACTCCGCGTGGGGCCGACGCACCTCGCGTGAGCAGCGTCCCGACAATGCGTCCGTCCGCCCCGATGGCCTGGGGCAGCGCCTGTGCGGTCTCGGACGGGACGGGAAGCGGGGTGATGGCGTTATCCGCCCAGCGGAAGCCGAGGGAGACCGCGGGACCGTTCGTGGCACTGTGGCCGGTCACGCGTCCCGCGCGGTTGATGCCCGTCGCGATGCTGTGGTCACCGGTCCCGAGTGTGCCGAGGAAGACAGGCCGAGACGGCTCCCCCGCCTTCCAGAGGGTGGCGCGGGGACCTTCGCTTCCCGTGGAACTGCCCACGACGTCCCCCGCCTCGTTCATGTCGGTGGGGCCGCTGTCGAAATCGCCCGTCAGGGGGGCGAGCTGTACGACGTCGTACTCTACCCGCCCCGGCGGCGGGACGTCGTCTCCGCCGCCGCCGCCACATCCGAACCCGCCGCCCGAGATTAGCGCCGCGACGATCGTCGCCCTCAGAAGCTTCCGTCGTGTGATCTGATCCATGGTCTCGATGAACTCCCTTCGTCGATCAAGCCCATGGTAACGGGAGGTCGTGTACGAAACGTGAACGGGCGGAAGGGACCGGGCGCGCTGCCGGGCGGGCGCACTACGGGCGCGCGGCGCTCAGGATGTCGCGGGCGATCGGGACCGCCGCCTGGGAGCCGTAGCCGCCGTTCTCGACGATGACGGCGAAGGCGATGCGCGGGGTCTCGACCGGGGCGAAGCCGATGAACCAGGAGTGGGAGACGCGGTCGTAGCGGTCGTTCTGCGCGGTGCCGGTCTTCCCGGCCACCGAGAACGGCAGCTCGGAGAAGCGCCCGGCCGCGGTGCCCGAAACGGTGACGCGGCGCATCATGTCCGCGAGCCGCGCGGCGTCGCTCGCGGTGAGCGGGTTCGCGGCGGCTTCGGACGCCGCGCCGCCCGCGCTCTTCACGAACTGCGGAGCGAGGCGAGCGCCGCCGTTCGCGACGGTCTGGGCGACGTTGGCCATCTCGAGGGGGGAGGCGAGCATCTCGGCCTGGCCGAAGGCGATCTCGGGCAGCGAGGCGTCGAACTGCGGGGGCGTGGGGAGCTTCGCGAAGCCGTACAGGGCGGCGTGTTCGCGCAGCGCCGCCGGGCCGAGCGCGATGCCCGCCCGCGCGAAGTAGACGTTGCAGGACTCGGCGACCGCTTCGGTCAGGTTCGTCAGGCCGTGCGGACGCTCGCTCTCGTCGTCCACGATCCGGCGGCGAGCGTACGTCTGCCCGCCCGCGGACCAGATCACGTTCGTGGCGACGTGGCCGCAGGTAACCGTGTAGTCCGCCCGGTCGTTGGCGAACTGCGCGGACGCGGTGACGACCTTGAAGGTCGAGCCGGGCGGGTAGTAGCCGGAGATCGCGCGGTTGATGAGCGGGAAGTCCCCGTCGTCGTTGGCGTTAAGCGCGCGCATCCGGGCCGGCGTCAGCCCGTTCGGGTCGTAGGTGGGAAGGGTCGCCGCCGCCAGCACCTCGCCGGTGCGCGTATCCAGAACGACCGCCGCCGCCCGCCGCTTCGGCCTGCCGTTGCGCCGGTCGCGAAGCCCCGCCGTGCGCTGTTTGAGGGAGGCGAGGGCCGCCTTCTGGAGCTCCGAATCGAGGCTCGTGACGACGTCCTCGCCCTTCGGGAGGTGGAACCCCGGCTGGTCCTTCATCCGCCAGTACGGCAGCAGGGAGCGGTAGGTGGCGAACCCCCTGAGCGTGTCGTTGAACCGCTCCTCGAAACCGGTCGGCCCGCCGATCCTGCCGTCGAGGTAGCCTACAAGGTGGCCCGTCGCCTCTCCGAGCGGGTACACCCGGCGGTCGCCGTCGGCGCGCGTCTCGGCGAGCGTCCGCCCGGCCCGGTCGAGGATGCGCCCGCGCGGTATCGCCCGCGCGACCTCGGCCAGGCGGGGATTGAGGTGGGGGCGCTTCACCCCGTCCGCGTCGGGCACGTACACCAGCTTCGACGCCAGGACGTCCGCGCCGACGCCCTGCACGAAGACGAGGCGCAGGACGCCGACGATGCCGAGCAGTATGGCGAAGGCGACGCCCACCCGCCGCGCGGCGGCCAGGTAGGACGGGGACGGCGGGACCGCCGCCGCGCCCGGCGCGCGCGCCGAGACGAGCAAGAGCAGGCCGACCATGAAGAACGAGGCGATGAGCGACGACTTGCCGTAGGAGACGAACGGCAGCGTGATCCCGGCCAGCGGGAGGAGGCCGAGCGTGCCGAAGAGGATGACGATGGCCTGGATGCCGAGGAGGCCCGATAGGCCCGCGGCGAGCAGGCGGTCGAAGTCCGTACCGGCGTTGCGCGCGATCGTGAGGCCGCGCGCGACCAGCGCGAGGAAACAGGCCACCACCGCCAGCGTGGCGGGCAGACCCGCCTCCTCACCGAGCGCCGCCAGCGCCAGGTCGGAGCCGCCGCGCGGGATGTAGCGGGAGCCGCCGAGTCCCAGGCCGCTCCCCAGCACCCCGCCCGAGGACATGCCCCAGAGGCCGCGCGCCAGGTGGTCGCCGAGCGACTTGGGGTTGTCCCAGGGGGAGAGCCACATCAGCACGCGGGTCTCGAAGACACCGAACTTGAGGAGGTAGCCGAGCGTCCCCCCGAGGAGTAGTGCGACCAGACCGAGGACGATGTAGACGCCGCGCCCGGTCGCCAGGTAGATCAGCAGCAGGAACGCGCCGAAAAGCAGCAGGACCGGCCCGAGGTCGCGCACGATGGCGAACAGGGCGAGCGGCAGGGCGTAGAGCACGAGCAGCGGCGCGGCGTCCCGGCGGCGGGGGAGCGGGAACGGTCCGAACTTGCGGAGCGGGTCGTTGAGCAAAGGACCGCGCTCGGCGAGGTAGGCCGCCAGGAACAGGACCATCAGGACCTTGATGATCTCGACCGGCTGCGTGCCCGCGACCGAAAGCTTGACGCCGCCCGGCCCGGTCCCGAGAAGCCCGAGCACCACCGTCCCGGCGACGGCCGCCAGGGCGTACAGGTAGACGTAGCGGTGGAGCGGCAGGCGCGCGACCGGGCGCGACAGCGCGAGCAGGAGCGCCACGCCCCCGCCGACCAGAACGCCCTGCGCCTGCTGCGCGAAGGTGGGCATGTCGCGCGTCGGGTCCTTGATGGAAAAGAGCAGGAGCACGCCCAGGCCGGAAAGCAGCAGGGTGATGGGCAGCAGGAAGGGGTCCGCGCCCGCGTACGCGCGGCGCAGCAGGACGTGTCCGGCCAGCGCGAACAGGAAGAAGCCGCCCAGGTGGAGCAACAGGGAGGACCGCGCGGACTTCCAGGAACGAACGGTCAGATTCGGCTCGGCGGTGCGGAGGCGCTCCGGCGAAACCAGGGGCTGGCCGAGGAGGCGCTCCCAGGTCGCCTCGGGGCTCTGGGCGAGGAGGTCGATAAACCGCTTGCGGGCGAACTCCGAAAGGCTGGAGAGGCTCTTTAGCTGGTCCGTCGCGGCGTCCCGGGGGAGGCTCGCGCCGCTCTCGCGCATCTTACGGGCCGCCGCGTCCACGTCGGGGACGAGCGCGACGCGTGCCAGGGAATCGACGTCGGGGAACGCGCCCCCGAACCGCCCGTCGCGCTCGGCGACGAGCCGCTTGCCGACGTCGCCGGGGACGCCAAGCGTCCGGGCGAGCGCCGCGGAATCGGCGCGGTTGATGTCTATGTCCGACGTGGAATCGGCGCGGGGAGCGGTCAGGCCCTTCGCGGCCAACGTCAGCGCGCCGCCGACGGCGAGGATGAACAGCACCAGAAGCAGCAGCAGGGCTTCAGTGCGGCGGTAGCGGCGTTCCCGATGTCCGGGCTTGAGGCGCACGGGCGTCGTTGGTTACTCGGGGAGGGAAAAGCAGGGCGGGGCGGGGGAGGTTCCTCCCCCGCCCCGTACTAC
>DATLHN010000833.1:0-1624 GCA_035539875.1 Armatimonadaceae bacterium | reverse complement strand
CCTGGCAGAGCCGGACGCCCCACTCGGTGCGGTCGCACTGGTAGCCCGCGTGGTCCCGCTTCGAGTTCAGCAGTTCCATCGCCAGGTTCACCCCGGCCTTTTCGGCCAGCGGCGCGACCTCGCGCAGGATCGCGGCGCAGTTCTCCAGTCCCTCCTCGTCGCTCTGCCCGTCCACGTGGTTCCCGGAGAAGACGATGAGGTTGGGAATCTCGAACTCGACGGCCTTCTCCAGCTTTGCGGCGATCTCGTCCTTGATGCGCCCGTGGTTCGAGGGCTTGTTCATGCCGTCCGTCAGGGTGCCGTGGCCGCCCGTGCTGGCGATGCCGAGGCCGTGGTCGCGCACGCGCTGCCAGTGCTCCTCCGGCACCAGGTCCACGCCGTCGTAGCCGATCTTCTTCGCCGCGCGCATCAGTTCGTCGACGTCCAGCGGCTTCCGGTGAAACGCCCACAGGGAAAACGATTGCTTCATGCCGACCTGTTCGCCGGAAAACCTGGCAAGTCCTTTCCGGCGAATCCCTGTAAACTCCGGACCGCCGAACGCGACAAGAGAGTATGACGAGCGAGCATGCCACCGCGCCCGTGTCGAGCGCCGCGCCCCCCGCCGCCGGGTCGCTGGACGACGCGCTCTTCGCCGAGCGCGAACGCCTGGTGCGCCTCTGCGCGCGCCTGACCGGCGACGCGGACGCCGCCGAGGACCTGGCGCAGGAGGCGCTGCTGGAGGGGTGGCGGCACCTGGAGCGCCTGTACGGGGCGACGCTCTGGAAGGCGTACCTGACCGGCATCGCGCGCAACGTCTGCCTGCGCTGGCACCGCAAGCGCAGCCGCGAGCGCGAGCGGTGGCGCGTGGACGCCCCGGCGGGACTGGAACATCTGGCGGACTACACGCCTATGGCGCACGTGGGCGGCGAGTGGTCCGACGAGCCGGTCGAGGACGTCCTGATGCGCTCGGAACTGTCCTCGCTGCTGGACCGGGCGATGGCGGCCCTGCCCGGCGACGCCCGCGAGATGCTGACGGAGCGGTACGTGGACGGCCTTTCGCAGGCCGAGATCGCGGCGCGCCGCCGGATGACGGAGGGGTGCGCCGGGGTGCGCCTGCACCGGAGCCGCGGCGCGCTGCGGCGCGTGCTGGAAACGCGCCCCGAGCTGCGCGCGGACGCCGCGGCGTACGGGCTGCTGGACGCCGACGCACTGGAGGGGTGGCAGGAGACGCGGCTCTGGTGCCCTGCCTGCGGCGCGGCCTTTCTGGAGTGTCGCTTCGACCGGGACGCCCGGGGGCGCTGCACGTACTTCGCGGTGCGCTGCGAGGTGTGCCGGGACGACCTCGGGGTGGACTTCACCACGGGCTTCGGCGCGATCGACCCGGCGGCGCTCCTCTCAGACGTGAAGGGCTGCAAGCCCGCGCTCAACCGCCTGAACCAGTGGTGGGGCGACTTCATGGAGCGGGGGGTCGCGACGGGCGCGTCGCTTTGCGGGAAGTGCGGCGGCGAGACTACCGTCACGACCGACCCGCCCGATTCGGTGCCTGCCTGGCTGCGCGACCTGCGCGGGGTCTACTCTATCTGCGCGCGCTGCCGCCGCCCGATGTGCCTCACCGCCGAGGGGCGCGCCTTCCACACGCCGGAGG
>DATLHN010000832.1:0-4065 GCA_035539875.1 Armatimonadaceae bacterium | reverse complement strand
GCGCGCGGACCTGGTCGGCGTGGTCGCGCAGCGGCTTGCGGTCCGGCTCGGGTGCGTCGTGGCGCTGGGTAACGTCCGGGGTCGGGGTGAGCAGCAGCACGCGCGGCGGGACGTTCGAGCGGGTCCGCGCGGCGGCGGCGGCGTCGAGCATCGCGGCCCACGCGCGGCGGGCGGGTTCGAGCCCGACGCGCCGGTCGTTCAGCGCGTAATCGATGGTGACGACGTCCGGGCGCAGGCCGAGCACGTCGGCCGCGAAGCGCGCCGCCCCCGACTCCGAGTGCTCGCCGCCGATGGCCGTGACCACGACGTTGACCACGGCGTTCGGGAACCGCTCCTTGATCGCGCGGTGCCACAGGTGCGGGTAGGCGTCGAACGTCGCCACGTGCGGCGTGGCGAAGTATCCGGCGGGGACGCTGTGCCCGTGGCAGACGATCGTGACCGTCCGGTTGCGCGGCCAGGGGACGGCGCACAGGCCGGCGACCTCTTTGAGGTACGTCTTCGGGTCGGCGGGGGCGTTCTGGCGGAGCGGCATGGCGGCGGGCGTGTCCTATCGGGGCTTCGCGGCGGCGGGCAGGCGGGTCTTGTCGCGGTTCTGGACGCCGGGGGCGGCGTAAAGGCGCTTCAGGTCGGCGGCGGACATCCCCTTCGGGCCGAGCGTGCCGGTCCAGGAGACGAAGTAGGACCAGCGGACGCCGAAGCGGCGCATCCGGGCGACGTCCGGCACCTTGCCGAACTCGGTGAGCGCGAGCAGCTTGCCGCCCCCGTACTGGCGCAGCAGCGTCTCCCAGATGCCGGTCAGCGGGTCGCCGGAATCCTGCGGGTAGGCGTCGTGCCCGACGACGTCGACCACGTCGTCGCCGGGGTACCACGCGGCGTCCCCGCCCGCGGTGTAGACCCAGAGCAGGTTGTGCAGCCCGTGGTGGCGGGTCAGCCGGTCGAACATCAGCCGCCAGAGCTTCTTGAACGGCTCCGGTCCCTTCGCCCCCCACCAGAACCAACGCCCCTCCGCCTCGTGCAGGGGCCGCCACAGCACGGCGACGTTGGCCGCGGAAAACTTCTTCAGCTCCTTCGCGACGGCGTCGATGTCGCGCAGCAGCAGGCGGTACTCCTCGGAGCGCGGGGACGCCAGCGCCTTCGCGACGTCGAACGTGGTGGCGTTGGTGTAGAACCCCTTGTACCAGCGGGCGTCCACCTCCTTGCCCGCCGCGTCCCGGATCATCCGGTCGAGCAGGTGCGTGGGCGCGTTCCAGTGCCACGACATGCTGACGATCGCGCCAGCGCGCGCCTGGGCGATCATCTTCTCGGTCGCGCCCTTCGGGTCGGCCCCGCGGGCGACCCGCGACGGCGAATAGTCCATGAAGTCCCCGGCGACCACCGCGGGCAGCACGCCCACGGTCTTCCTGACGTAGGCGGCGTCCGCGATCTCCTGCTGGCCGGAGAGCGTGACGTTCCCGTAGCGGTCGATCAGGTAGGCGAGCAGAGCGCGGGCCGCCGGTGTCGCGGCGCGGTCGGCGGGGCGGAGCGGCGGGCGCGCGAGGCGCGCGGGAGGCGGTGCGGGCGCGGCCTCGACGAAGTCCAGGTCGTAGTACCCCCAGCCCTTCTCGACGGCGACCGCGTTCTCGCCGCGCTTCAGGTCCACCTTCCCGGCTTCGTGGACCGCGAACTTCCCCGGCCCCGTCTCCGGGAACATCCCGGACGTACCGGCCGAGCCGTTGACCCGCACCGCGAACCCCTTCGGCCCGCTCGGCGTCCGGAACCCGAGGCGCAGCGAATACACGCCGTCCTTCGGCGCGACGAGCGTCACCTCGACGCGGTCGCCGTCGGCGTCGAAGCCGGTGACGTACCCGCGCCCCGAGAACCCGGTGCCGGAGGCGGCGACCGCAGTCCCGGTCAATCGGCCGTCCTCGGCCTCGGCGCGGATCGCCCCGGAAGGCGGCTGACTCATAGCACGTTCCCCGTTATCTGGCGGTTCGGCCCGGCCGCGACGCCCGTCAGGTTCGTCCCGTTGTTCGTGAAGACGCAGCCGGAGACGGCGAACCGGTCGCCGCGAAGCTCCGCGCCGGTGCCGTTGTCGTGGATGCGGCAGCCGGTGATCGCGTAGTCGCCCGCACCGTCACCGACCAGGACGCCGACCCCTTTGTTGTGGCGGACCTGGACGCCCGTGAGGGTGAAGCGCCCGGCGCGGACGACCAGGCCGTGGTGCGCGCCCGTGCGCCCGTGCGCGCCGCCGTTGAAGATGGTGCCGCCGCTGACCGAGAGGATCGCGCCGCCCGCCGTCTCCGCGAGCAGGATCTGCTCCTCGTCGCACGACGCCGCCCAGCAGCCCGCGACGCTCGTGTAGGCGTGGTCGGTCTGGACCAGGCCGTGGACCGAGCCGTCGAACGTCGCGTGGGTGAGGAACACCTCGCGGTTGCTGGTCACGCCCGGCCCGCCACCCACCTGCATCGACGTGTGCAGGCCGATCAGGTCGGTGGTGACGACGTGGACGCCGCCGTTGTTGCCGGTCACGTGGATGCCGACGTTCCCGGGCGAAAGGCTGCCGTTTCCGATTACCCTGCCGCCGAAGACGCGCACCTCGGAGCCGCGCGCCACCTTCAGCCCGGTTCCGCCGACGCCCCAGAAGACGCAGCTTTCCAACGTGGTCGTGTCGGCGACGCCCTCGGTGACGATGCCGCTGCCCATCCGCACGGAATCGGCGAAGAACAAAAGGTGCTGGAAGTACGAGCGCTCGACGCCGCCCGCGCAGTGGACCACCGCCGTCCCTTGCGCCTTCGGCTCGCCCGTGGACACGACGCGCAGGTGGCGCACCGAGACCTCGCGGCACGACACCCCTTCCGGCCAGAGCAGCAGCGGCTCGTCGCGCTCGTGCAGCAGCGTCGTGCTGAGTCCGTCCCCGGTGACGTCCACGCGCTCCTGCGCGGCGAAGCGCAGCCCACGCCCCATCCGGTACGTCCCCGCCGGGAAGTGGACCCACCCGCCGCCCGACTTGAGGGCCGCGTCCGCCGCCGCCTGCGCCGCCGCCGCGTCGTCAGCCTTCCCGTAGCCCTTCGCGCCGAACGCCCGCACGTCGAACGCCGCGCCCGGCGTCGGCGGGGCCGCGACCGCGGCCGGGGGCAGCCCCGCGACCGCCGCGGCCGTCAAACCCGCAGCCGCCGCGACCGCGCCGCCGCGCAGCCACTCCCGGCGCGTCGGCGCGCCGCCGTCTTCCATGGTGTCCTGCATCGTGTCATAGCTACGCTTTTCGGCATCGCAACTCCTCCCACGGCAACCGTCGCGGGTTTTCGGTTGCGGCGGGGTCGCGCCGCGGACTGAAGTCCCGGCGCGTACGGACACCCGTTTGGTCTGCTCTCACGGCTTCGACGGCTTCGACAGGTGCTTCGCGAACCAGTCCGCGAGCAGCGCGCGGTCGCTCTCGATGCCCGGCCAGCCGTGGGCCGCGCCCTTCTTCACCACCAGCTCGTGCTGGACTCCCCGCGCTTTGAGCGCGGCCATGACCGTCTCCGACTGCTGGAGCGGCACCAGCGCGTCGGCGTCGCCGTGGATGAGAAGGGTCGGCGGCGGAGTCGGCGTCCCGCCCGCCGCGAGGCCGTACACCGGGGACAACCGGCGGGCGACCGCGTCCTTTTCGGCGTCGGTCGCCGTCGCCGGGAGCGCGAACACGTGCCAGAACGGGCGCAGCGGCGGGTACGAAAGCGCCCGCTGTCCCTCCTTGCCGTAGTTCAGGAAGTCGGTCGGCGGGTAGAACGCCGCCACCGCCTGCACGGCGCTCGACGCGCGGTCCACCGGGTCCGCCGCCTTCGGGTCGCCGGGGCCGCCGTAGCCCGCCATCATCAGCGAAAGGTGGCCGCCCGCGCTCGCCCCGCCGATGCCGAGCCGCTCCGGGTCCACGCCGTACTCGGCGGCGTGGGTGCGGATGTAGCGCACGGCGCGGTGGATGTCCTCGACCACTTCCGGCAGCGTGAACTTCGGCTGGCTGCCGTGGACGACTTCGAAGACGGTCATGCCGCGCTCCGTGAACGGGCGGGCCAGGCCCCAGTTCATCCCCTCGTGGCGGGACACCCAGCC
>DATLHN010000831.1:0-4045 GCA_035539875.1 Armatimonadaceae bacterium | reverse complement strand
TTACTACTCGGTGACGGAGACAAACGTCGGGGAAGGATGATGCTTACCCGACCTTATTGCTCTTTCGATGCCAGCACTGCCCGGAAGTTAAATCATGTTGGGCGCGCGCATAGGTCAGGTAGTGGGCCGGATCGCGTAGTCACCTGATCAAGGTCGCATGCTTTTAAGCTCGACTGCTCACTTCGCTAAACCGCTTCACAGACAGTAAGTGCCATCAAGTAGCAGCAACGCGACCCGGCCCACTACCGGGTTTTTTAAGTATGGAGCGTGGGAATGGCGGCCGTTACAGTCGCGTGCCCGCGTGAAAAACGTTGCCTACGACGCGGAAAAACGGGCGCGCGCCGCTCCAGCCGCGCCGCGCAGCCTCCAGAAAGTCCGGGACGTGGGCCTGTCGGCCCGTTAGTACGGATCGCCCGCGGGCCGTTACGGCGCGGCCGAACATCACTCCCGCGCCAGGTGCGCCGTCGCGAGTCCGGCCGTCGTGGCGTCACTGCGCCCGCCCGCGCGACCTGCCTCGGCGGCCGCGCGGCGCGGAGAAAGCGAGAACGCGATGCGAAGTGGCAGCAGAAGCAGAAGTGGTACAAGTGCGGGAAACCTGCTCCCGGGGGCGGCCGCGCTGTGCCTCCTCGGCGCGCCTGCCGCGCCGGCGCGGGCGCAACAGCAGCAGCAGCAGCAGACGCCGCCGGTGCGGCAGCGCACCGGGGAGTCGCCCAAGCCCGCCGACATCTACGTCAGCAGCAACATCACCGTCTCTCCCAGCCGCCTGCGGGTGGGCGACGTGGCGCGGGTCACGCTGACGCTCCGGAACGACGGGCCGTCGGTCGCGGGGTCGCAGGGGCCGCCGCCTAGCACTGTCTACGCGCAGGGCGAGACGTTCGGCGGGAAGGGTTTCACCGACGTGCGCCCCGGCGAGTACAGCGTCGCCATGACCCTCACCGGGCCGCGGGGCCGCGAGTGGCCGTTCCGGTGGGGACTGGGCGGCGACCTCAAGCTCGGCGAGACGCGGCGCGTCTCCTTCCCGATCCGCTTCACGCGGCCGGGACTCTACACGGTCTACGTCGGCATCGCGGCGGGCGACACGGTGCAGGAAGCCCCCTCGGGCCAGGTCATGGGCGTGGAGGTTCGCAGGAGCGGCGCGGCGTTCCGCACCAGGCCCGGGGCGATGCCCGCGACCCCGCCGACGCGGATCACGGTCAACGGCAGGGAAGTGCCCGCGGACCAGAGGCCGATCTTCCACGAGGCGCGCTTCGCCGGGTCCAACGTCCAACTCATGGTGCCGATCCGCTTCGTGACCGAGGCGCTCGGCGCGCAGGTGGACTGGGACTCCCGCGCGCGGACGGCGCGCATCCGGCGGGGGGACTACGACCTGCGCCTGCGCGTCGGCTCGACCGCCCACACGCTCAACGGCAGGCCCGTCACGTCCTACTCGCGCCCGCGCGTCGTCTCGGGCCGGACGATGGTGCCGATCCGCTTCATCAGCGAGCAGATGGGCGGCACGGTGGACTGGGACGTCCGCACGCGCACGGTCGCGGTGAACCTCCCCGGACTCGACAGCAGCCAGGCCAGCCGCATCCCGATGCCGGGGAAGAACCCGAACGCGCCGAAGCCCTGACCCGGGCGAGACCGGCGACCCCGCCCGGGTCAGGGCCGCCGGTCCGCGCTTCCGCCCAGGCGCTCCGCCCGCAGGGCGCGTATCTTCTCGCGCAGCAGCACGACCTCGTTTCCGATTCCCCGCGCCCGCCGCGGGGAATCCGGGAGGCTCTAACCACGCCGCGGAGGGCCGGGTTCGTCCGGGGTAGGGGGCGGCGCTCCCGGCGCTCCCGGCGCGCCCTCGTCCGGCTCGTCCACGGGTTCGTCCGCGGGCTCGTCCACCGGCAGCAAACGCTCCGCCTCCTCGACGGTCAAAGCCGAAGGCGCGCCGTCCGGGGCGTTCTCGCCGTAGCGATCGCCGAGCGTCATCTCGGGCTCGTCGTCGGCCCCCTCGCCGGTGCGCATCGCGCCGTCCAGGACGGCGGGCGTCGTCGCGGCCGAGGCCCTTTCATTTTCCGGCTGAAGCGTGTCGTCCTGCTCCTGCATGGCTGTCGTCCCCCTGACGTGATTCCGACAGGAAGCATGTTCCCCGCCGCCGCCGCGGACAAACCCGCCGGGAATCGGCTAGTGGGCCGTCGTCGCCGACAGGGCGTCCGGGTCGAAGAGGCGCGGCTGGAGGACGGCGGTTCCGAAGCGGTTGGCCGCGGGCGCGCCGTCCGCGCCGGGTACGGACAGCCGCGCGATGGCCGACGTCCGCTTCGGGCCGAAGCCGCGCACCTGGCGCAGCCGACCGTCCCGCGCCGCGCGCACCAGGTCGGCGGCGGTGGCGACTCCGAGGGCGGCGTGGATCCGGTCGGCGCTCTTCGGGCCGATCCCCGGTACCGTCATCAGCCCCGCCTGGTGCGGCGGCAGCGACTCCAGAAGCTCGCGGTACTGGGCGAGCGCGCCGCTGCGCGCCATCTCGGCGATCTTGGCGTTCAGCTTCTTGCCGATGTGCTGGCGGCGGCGGAACGGCACCCGCTCCTGCGCCTCCAGGATCTCCCGCGCCTCCCGCGCGAGGCCCATCAGGGCGCGCGCGCCGCGCTCGTAGGCGGCGGTGCGGAACGGGTTGACGTTCCCCTCCTGCCGAAGCACGGTCGCGATGTTGAAGAGGATCGCCGCCATCTCCCGGTTGCTCATCGGGTGGTCCGCGGCGAACTCTCCTTCGTGTGTGTTGACTCCATTTTCGGTATGCATAGGTCTCTCCAGATAGCAACTGCTGACAATATTATATCACACAGTTGTTTCCCTGGCCCGAGACGCTCACTCGAAAACCAGCGGCGTCCGACCGCTCGGCAGCCGGTTCGGTATGAGGTGTCGGAGCCGCTCCGGGCGGGCGCCGTCGTCCAGCAGGCCGTCGCGCACGAAGTCCGCGAGCTGCGCGAACTCCCGGTCGGTCAGCGGCGTGGGCGCGGCGACCAGCGGGTCCAGAAGCGCGAGGACCGGCTCGATGGGCGCGGGCGGCGCGACGCTCAGGTCCGGGGGCAGTCCCGCCGCGCGGGGGTCGTAGTTCCGCGCGGACGCCGCGACGTCCAGGTGGTGCCGGATGGCGTCCTCCAGCCGCGTGAACGCGCCGTTGTGGAAGAACGCGGGCTGGAGGGCGACGTTGCGCAGCGGCGACGTGCGAAAGGCGTAGCGGTCCGCCGGGTCGCGCGTGACCTGCTCCAGGCCGAAGTCCTCGTTCGCGCCCGGGCCGTCGAAGGCGACGTTGGTGGAGGAGGGGACGACCTGCGGGACGGCGAGGACGTGGTTCCGGAAGTCGCTGAACATCTCGTTGGCTCGCCCGGCGACGGCGTGGCACCGGACGCAGTTCGCCTTGCCGAAGAACAGGAGCGCGCCGCGCTTCTGACCTTCGGTCATCGCGCCGCGCTGGCCGCGCGCGAAGCGGTCGACGGGCGCGTCGGCGAAGACGAGCGTGAACTCGAACTCGGCGATCACCTTCCCGAACATGGCGAAGTCGATGGGCGCGCCGCCGTCGCGCACCTCGGGGAAGACGTCGCCGAAGCGCTTGCGGTACTCGGGGGTGGCGTTCAGCCGGTTCAGCACCTCGCCGCGGATGTCGTCGCTGCCGCCGGGGAAGTGGAACCCGGCCACCTCGACGCGCTCGGTCGGGGGGATGAACGCCTGCGCGACCAGCAGGTGCGGCAGGTAGGAGAGGGAAAGCCCCTCCGGGTCGGGGAAGACGAAGCCCGCGCGGTTGTCGAACGGGTCGCCGGACAGGGCGGCGAACCGCGAATTCCACATCAGCGCCGGGTAGAACGCGGCGTTGACCACCGAGGGCGTGCGCCGCTGGTTGCGCGGCCCGGTGCGGCCCGGCCCGACGACGCCGTTGTTGTCGATGCCGATGGCGATGCTCTGCGTGTCGCCGAAGGCGGCGGTGGGGGAGTGGCAGCCCGCGCACGCGTTGTCGTCGTTCAGTCCGGTCAGCGTGTCGAAGAACAGACGCCGCCCGAGGTCCGCGGCTTTCGCGTCGATC
>DATLHN010000830.1:0-1778 GCA_035539875.1 Armatimonadaceae bacterium | reverse complement strand
CGTTCCGGCCGCCCGTGCCGCGCCGGTGACGAGCGCCTTCACCCGGGCGACTCCGTCGCGCTTCTGCTCCTCCACGGACGCGCCGCCCGGGGGCGGGGACTTGAGGAGGTAGACCGGAAATCCGCCCGCCGCCGCGACCTGACGCATCACGGGCGCGTACGCCGTCGGCTCCACGCCGCCGCCCGGGCAGAAGACGAGCGCCACTGGCCCGGCGGCGGCGGGCGGCTTCGCCCCCGCGGACGGGGCGAAGTGCCAGGCGTCCGGCGTCTCGGTAACGCGCACTCGCCCGTTCGAACTCAGGAAGTGCGCGCCGACCCCGACCGCGGGGAACGGGTAGGCCGGTAACGCCGCCGCCCGGCCCTTCGCGGGCGTCTGCCCCGCGAAAACCGCGGATGTCGGAAGGAGGAGCATAAGCGCGGCCGTCAGGCACGCGGACAGGGTGCGGCGGTGCATACCGGATTGTACTCCCTGACGGACAGGGCGCGCCGCGCGCCCGGCGCCCGATTTCTTGGTAGCATGGAATCGCCATGACTACGCCACGAAAGCCCGCCGCCCCCGACCCGCTCCACGGTGTCACCCTGGAGCGAATGCTCACCGAACTGGTCGAGCACTTCGGCTGGGAGGCGATGGGGGAGCGCATCAAGATACGCTGCTTCACCAGCGACCCGAGCATCAATTCCAGCCTCAAGTTCCTGCGCAAGACGCCCTGGGCGCGCGAGAAGGTGGAAAGCATGTACCTGTACCTGCTGCGAGAGCGCGCGCGCCAGGCCCGCAAGTAGGAGTCCGCGAGGGGCGCGGTAGACGTCCGGGGCTTTGCGGGTATCTCCTATCTGCACGCCCGTGTTCGCACGCGCGGGCTAGCGGGTAGACGCCGCGCGCCGCGCCGTGCTACCCTATCGAGGCACGCAGCCCGGTTTCGAACCGCCCGCGCCTGCCTACCGGGATCACCGGCAAAACCGCACAGGACTCAGGGACAAGACACATGGATTGGCTGACCGACCCGCAGTCGTGGATCGCGTTCGCGACGCTCCTCGCTCTCGAAATCGTACTCGGAATAGACAACGTCATTTTCATCTCCATCCTGGCCGGGAAACTCCCGGTCGACCAGCAGAAGAAGGCCCGCTTCATCGGGCTGATGCTCGCGATGGTGACGCGCGTGCTGCTGCTCTTCTCCCTTTCGTGGGTCATCGGGCTGACGGCCCCGTGGTTCGCCGTCTTCGGGCACGAGGTCTCGGGCCGCGACTTCATCCTCATCGCCGGCGGGTTCTTCCTGATCTGGAAGGCGACGCACGAGATCCACCAGAAACTGGAGGGCACCGAGGGGCACGCCTCGGCGAAGGTCGCGCCGTCGTTCAGCAGCGTCATCGTCCAGATCCTGCTGCTCGACATCGTCTTCTCGCTCGACTCGGTCATCACCGCGGTCGGCATGGTCGACAAGATCGGCATCATGATCGCGGCGGTCGTGGCCGCGGTGGGGTTCATGCTCGCGTTCGCGGGGCCGATCAGCGAGTTCGTCGAGAAGCACCCGACCGTCAAGGTGCTGGCGCTCTCGTTCCTTCTGATGATCGGCCTGACGCTCGTCGTGGAGGGCTTCGAGGGGCACATTCCGAAGGGGTACATCTACTCCGCGATGGCGTTCTCGGTCTTCGTCGAGATCATCAACCTGCGTATCGGGCGCAAGTCCGCCGACCCGGTCCACCTGCACGAGCCGTTCGTCAGCCACGGCGACCGGATCGAGGCCGAGGTCGAAGCCGAGGAAGAGGCCGAAGTCCGCGCCA
>DATLHN010000829.1:0-6769 GCA_035539875.1 Armatimonadaceae bacterium | reverse complement strand
TTCTCCTCCGCGCCGAAGAGGAACGTGGGCACGTGGCGGATGCCCGCGCGGTACGCTTCCTCGTCGAACGGCAGGATGTGGTCCGCGTACTCCTCCATCAGCACGGACAGGCGCAGGGCCTCCGGGTCCGCCCCCGCCTCCTCGCCCAGGCGCATCAGCACCTCCACCCGCGCGATGTCCTCGTGCGCGATCCAGTGGGCGTGATACACCGCCTCGTTGAACGCGTCGAAGGTCGCCGGGCCGTGCTCCAGCAGCACGTACTCGGCGGCGAGCAGCGCCTTGTGGGACTGCGCGGTGACGGACTTGGGCCGCGGCGAGGGCAGGACTACCCCCTCCTTCTCCAGGAAGATGTCGAAGCGCGACCGGGGCAGGGTGGGGTTGCTGGCGCTGACGCGCGCCTTGGGCTTGGGGGCCGCGACATAGCCGGGCGGTTCCAGTTCCGCGCCGCGCCAGTCGAAGACCAGGCCGTACTCTTCCTTCAGTCGCTTTGCCTGCTGCAGCCCGACCCAGCACCAGGGGCAGATGATGTCGTGATATATGGTGACGGTCGTCAGGGAACCGAGGGCGTAGTCCGAATGGTGGCGGTTCCGCACGAGCGGCGGCCCCAGCGGGGGATGCTTCAACGATATGCTCCTCACACAGAAACGGTCCGATCCTCCCCATTGTACCCCTTGCCCCGGAGGCTCCGCGAAAGGGCGGATTCGCGCCGGGCCACTTTACAGAGGCGGCGCGATGCTCTATCTTATGGGGTAAGGACCAGACATGACATTTCCCGAATACGTCACGAACAGCGAACTTCGAGAGTGGGTGGAGCAGGTGGCGGCACTGTGCCAGCCGGAAGGCGTGCACTGGGCGGACGGCTCACAGGAGGAGTACGACGCGCTCTGCCAGCAGATGGTGGAGTCCGGCACGTTCCTCCGGCTCAACCCGGAGAAGCGTCCCAACTGCTTCCTCGCCCGCTCGGACGCATCGGACGTCGCGCGCGTGGAGGACCGGACGTACATCTGCAGCGTCCACAAGGGCAACGCCGGGCCGACGAACAACTGGGTCGACCCCAAGGAGATGAAGGCGACCCTGACCCCGCTCTTCGAGGGCTGCATGCGGGGCCGCACGATGTACGTCATCCCTTTCAGCATGGGGCCGCTCGGCTCGCCCATCGCGCACATCGGCGTGCAGATCACGGACAGCCCGTACGTCGTCGTCAACATGAGGATCATGACGCGCATGGGGCGAAAGGTCCTCGACGTCCTGGGTGACGGCGACTTCGTCCACTGCCTGCACTCGGTCGGCGCGCCTCTCGCCCCCGGGCAGCCGGACGTACCCTGGCCCTGCAACCCGGACACCAAGTACATCGTCCACTTCCCGGAGGAGCAGGCGATCTGGTCGTACGGCTCGGGCTACGGCGGCAACGCGCTCCTCGGAAAGAAGTGCTTCGCACTGCGCATCGCCTCGGTCCTCGCCCGCGACCAGGGCTGGCTCGCCGAGCACATGCTGATCGTCGGGGTCGAGGACCCCGAGGGCGAGAAGACGTACGTCGCCGCGGCGTTCCCGTCGGCCTGCGGCAAGACCAACTTCGCGATGCTTATCCCGCCGAAGCCCTTCCAGGACGAGGGGTGGAAGGTGACCACCGTCGGCGACGACATCGCCTGGATCAAGCCCGGGCCGGACGGGCGCATCTACGCCATCAACCCGGAGGCGGGCTTCTTCGGCGTCGCCCCCGGCACCAGCGAGAAGTCGAACCCGAACGCGATGGCGTCGATCCGCGAGAACACCATCTTCACCAACGTGGCCCTGACCGACGACGGGGACGTCTGGTGGGAGGGGATGACGAAGGAGCCTCCCGCGCACCTGGTCGACTGGACCGGGCAGGACTGGACGCCGGGCTGCGGGCGGCCGGCCGCGCACCCGAACGCGCGCTTCACCGCGCCGGTAAGCCAGTGCCCGTCCATCGACCCCGCGTACGACGACCCGAACGGCGTCCCGGTGTCCGCGTTCATCTTCGGCGGGCGGCGCAGCGACGTGGTCCCTCTGGTCTACCAGGCGTTCAACTGGAACTACGGGGTCTACGCGGCGGCGACCATGGGCTCGGAGATGACCGCGGCCGCCGCGGGCGCGATCGGCAAGGTCCGGCGCGACCCCTTCGCGATGCTCCCCTTCACCGGCTACCACATGGCCGACTACTTCACCCACTGGCTGAACTTCGGTCGGCAGATCCCAAACCCGCCGCGCATGTTCAACGTCAACTGGTTCCGCAAGGACGCCGACGGCAATTTCCTGTGGCCCGGCTTTGGCGAGAACATGCGCGTTCTGCGGTGGGTCGTGGAGCGGGCGCGGGGCCGCGCCACCGCGATCGAAAGCCCGATCGGGTGGATGCCGCGCTACGAGGACCTGGACTGGCGCGGGCTCGACTTCTCCGAGGCGCAGTTCAACGCGCTGATGTCCGTGAACCGGGAAGTCTGGCAGGAGGAAGTCGCCCTCCACGACGACCTGTTCGTCCGGCTCTACGACCGCATCCCCAAAGAGTTCCTGTTCCTGCGCGAGCTGATCCTATCCGCGCTCTGGCGCGCGCCGGAGCGCTGGGGCCTCGCCTACGAGCGCCCCGACGGCGCCGCCTCGAACCCGTAAACCGCCCCCTACGAACATCCCGACAGCAGAAAAGGCAGATTCCATGCGCACCCCCCGTTCCGTGCCGCCCCGCGGCCCCCTCCGCGCGGCGGCGGCTCTTCTCGCCGTCGCGGCCCCGACCGCCGCACGCGCCCAGCAGGAGCCGCCACCGCCGCCTGTTTCGGCGGCCGCGGCGGCGGACACGTCGATGGCGGGCCACGCCGCCTCCCAGGGCATGCTCGGCAACTGGCGGATGAACCGCGAGGCGTCCGGCACCTCCTGGCTTCCGGACTCGTCGCCCCTGTACGGCAAGATGGGACGTCTGGGCAGTTTCCAGACGATGGTCCAGGGCCAGTTGTACGGGGTCGGCACCGACCAGGGCGGCCCGCGGGGCGACGCCGACTTCTACGTCCCTTCGCGCCTGATGGGCATGGCCTGGGACTGGCAGCCGGACGGCACCCTCTGGGGGTTCCGCGGCATGGTCTCGGCGGACGCCGCGCTGATGGGCACCCGGGGCTACCCCCTGCTATTCCAGACCGGCGAAACGGCGTTCGGCAGGCCGCTGACCGACCGGCAGCACCCGCACGACGTGCTGATGGAGCTGGCCGCCACCTGGGCCAGGCCGCTGAACCGGGGCCGCTACACGCCGTTCGTCTACCTCGGGATCGTCGGCGAGCCGGCGCTCGGGCCGACGGCCTACCCGCACCGCCCGTCCGCATTCGACAATCCGGAGGCCCCGCTGGGCCACCACTGGTTCGACAGCACCCACGTCTCCCACGGCGTTGCCACCGCCGGCCTCGCCGCGGGCGGCGCGGCGAAGGTGGAGGCCAGCGTCTTCACGGGACGCGAGCCGGACGAGAACCGCTGGCGGATCGACCGCTTCCGGTTCGACTCGTACTCCGGCCGCCTGAGCGTCAACCCATCCCGCGACGTCTCGGCCCAGGTGAGTCACGCCTTCCTGAAGGAGCCGGAAGCCCTGGAGCCGAACACGAACCAGCAGCGCACCACCGCCTCGATCAGCTACAACGCTCCGCGGCGCGGCGGCCGGGACAACTGGCAGACGATGCTCGCCTGGGGTCGGAATCGCAAGTTCGCCCCGAACGGCGTTCGGTGGCAGTCGGACGCGTGGCTCCTGGAAAGCGCGTACCTGGGGAGCAGCTACACCGTGTTCGGGCGCATCGAGAGTACCGACAAGGACGAGCTGGAGCTGCCGTTCCTGGTCTTTCCCACCACGCGCCACTTCGGCCCCGGCGGCATCCCCCTGGCAGACCACACGCCCTTCAACGTCGACAAGTTCACCCTCGGCGGCGTGAAGAACGTCTACCGCGTCCGCGGGGCCGAACTCGGCGTCGGCGGTTCGGTCTCGGTCTACGACTACCCGGGGGTCCTGGAACTGACCTACGGCTCCCCGCCCGTCTCGTTCACCCTCTTCTTCCGACTGAGAACGGAGCGGATGTAGGCGGACGAGAATCAGCGAAAAACCGCGCCGCCGCGGCGGCATCTCTTTGCCGCGGCGGCGCGGTTTTTGACCCTACGGGTGATATAGTAAGAGTGGGAAGACCGTTCTTCGAGAACGGGGCATCCTTCACAATCAGGGGCCGAATCCCGCCACTGCGGGAGCGGGGGAACCAGTAAATGCGGCGCTTACGTAAGCGCCGCGCCGGGGTGTATCGCGGTACCCACTCGGGTACGTACGCGTAGGCGAGCTTCTTCGCCGAACCCGTCAGCTAACCTCGCAGGCCAGGCAGGGAGCATCAGGGCAGGCGCACCCTCGGGTGACGCATGCCCGCCACGAGCCATGCTCCGCCGCGACCCTCACCGGTCTATCGCAGGAGGATGGCTTATTTTCGTTTGGGTGCGGTGCAACGACGCGCCGCCAGAGAGGAACGACAGCAAATGCCGACTCTCCCTTCTCAGCCCGCTTCGGGTCTTTCGATGGGACGAATCTACTACCTCCGGTGCGACGGGCCAATGGGCGGCCCGACGCCGGAGCAGATCACGCACGAGGCGTTCGCCACGGGGGCGCGCGTCATTCTGGTGGACGCCACGCACGCGGAGTACGCAGACAGTGACGGTCTGCGGTGGCTGCTTGCCCTTCGGCAGGCGGCCGAGGAGCGCGGGCTGTGCCTGCGCATCGCGGCGGCGACGGAGGGGCGCATCTGGCGCAACATTACCCTTCTGGAGGCGCACATGGACCTCTACCCGACGGTCCAGAGCGCGTGGAACTGGCCCTGCGGCAGCGGCGATCACGGACCGCCGGAGCCGGTGACCATCCACAAGGGCGGACGCCACCTCTCGCTGGCGTAATTAACCGAAACATCCGCCCCCCTGCCGGAGTTCACCGCTCCGGCAGGGGGGCTTTGCTATTCCATCAGGGCGGCCGCCGCGGGGACCGAGCGCCGCAGTCCCACGCCGGACAGTTCGATACTGAGCGTCCCGTCGGGGGCGAGGTCCACGACCCGGCAGGCCACCGGGACGCCGTCGACCACGAAGACCCGCCGGGCGTCCGGGTCGAGCAGCGGTTTCCAGCGGGCGAGGACCGCCGTGAGCCCACCCGCCTGCCAGACCCTCCACTCCTCCGAAAGCCGCCGCAGGAGCGCGGCCTCCACGGAGCGCACGTCGTGCGGCCTGCCCGTCTCCCCTTCCAGCGAGGTCGCGACCGCGGCGATCTCCGGGGGAAGCGGCTCCGAGGGGGCCTTCACGTTGATGCCGATGCCGATCATCGGTACGACCTCGCGCGCCGACCGTCCCGGGGCGGCGACCGTCTCCACCAGCACCCCGCAGACCTTCTTACCGCCGAGCAGGACGTCGTTCGGATAGCGCACCCGGGCCGTCGGCCCACCCTCCCCGAGCGCCTCGCGGATCGCCTCGCAGGCGGCCACGCCCCCGACGAGCGCGATCTGCCACGCCGCTGGCAGCGGCACCGGCTCCCCTATCGCCGTCAGGCATACGTTCGCGCCCGGAGGCGTGTGCCACGCCCTGCCCTGCCGCCCGCGCCCGGCGGTCATGGCTTCCGCGGCCACGACCGTCCCGGCGGGCGCGCCCGCGAGCGCCCGTTCGCGCGCCGCGTCCTGTGTCGACCCGACCACCTCGTACCGCAGAATGTGCGCTCCGAACTGCAACGACGGCCCCTCCGAACGGCTACATCTGGAAGTCGAGCGAGATGTCGAGGGCGGGGGCGGAGTGGGTCAGCGCGCCGACGGAGATGAGATCGACGCCCGCGCGGGCGATGTCCGCCACCGTATCGAGGTTCACGCCGCCGGACGCCTCCGTGAGGGCCCGCCCGCCCACACGACGGACCGCCTCGGCCAGCGTTTCGAGGTCCATGTTGTCGAGCAGCAGGATGTCGGCGCGCGCGGCGACCGCCTCGTCCACCTCGTCCAGCGTCTTGCACTCCACCTCGATCTTCAGCGCGTGCCCGGTGGCGCGCCGCGCCCGCTCCACGGTCGCGCGCACCCCCTCGCCCGCGATCAGGTGGTTGTCCTTTATGAGGATCATGTCGTAGAGGCCGATGCGGTGGTTGAACCCGCCGCCGACCCGCACGGCGTATTTCTCGAGGACGCGCAGTCCGGGGGTCGTCTTGCGCGTGTCCACGATGCGCGCCTTCGTCCCGTCCACCTTCTCCACGAAGCGGGCCGTCAGGGTCGCGGTTCCGCTCATCCGCTGGAGGACGTTCAGCGCGACCCGCTCCGCGGTCAGCAGGCCGCGCGCCGGGCCGGTAATGGTGGCGAGCGGCGTCCCCGGCGTGACGATCTCGCCGTCGTCCACGTGGGGCTCCCACATGGCGCGGTGCTCGACCAGCGTGAACACGCGACAGGCCACGGCGAGGCCCGCGACGACCCCCGGGGCCTTCGCCAGCAGGACGCCGCGTGCCATCGCCTCGTCGGGCACCGTGAACTGCGTCGTGACGTCGCCCGCCCCGATGTCCTCGGCGAGCGCGTTCAGCAGGATCGGCTCGTACTGAAGCGGCAGAAGTTCCATGCCGTCAGTGTACCGCGCTAAGGATCGGTAGCGGGACGCGGAATCTCCGGCGGATGCTTGCCCGCGGCCGCGAGCACCTCGCGCAGGTTGACCACGCCCTCCCGATTGAGTCGGAGCCTCAGGACCGTCGCCCGCCCCGTCGCCGTAAGACCGATCACGTGCGTCAACTCGTGGCTCCAGGCGA
>DATLHN010000828.1:0-12107 GCA_035539875.1 Armatimonadaceae bacterium | reverse complement strand
CTACGGCCGACGCCCCGTATTGCACGGTATTAACCTGACGATCCGGCCCGGCAAGATCACAGTACTCGCCGGGCCCAACGCCTCCGGTAAGTCTACCCTGCTGAAGTGCCTCGCCGGCATACTGCGGCCAAGCGCCGGGACCATTCACCTCGGCCCTTACGACCTCCAGCGTTGCCGCCCTGCGCAGGTCGCCCGTCACGTCGCCGCCGTACCGCAGGATAACCCGATGCCCTTCGACTTCACCGTCCATGAGATGGTGGCGCTCGGAGCGAATGCGCCCGCCGGGGAGAGGGCACGACGGGCACCCGCCAACCAGCGAATCGAGGACGCGATTCGCGAGATGGACCTGGACGATATTCCCCACCGCAGTGTCGCCACGCTTAGCGGCGGGGAACGGCAGCGCGCCGCGATCGCCCGCGCCCTCGCACAGGACACCCCCTGCCTGCTCCTCGACGAGCCGACCGCGCACCTCGACCCGCGACACCAGAGCCTACTGTTCGCGGCGCTGTTCCGGCGCGCGCGCGCGGAAGGGAAAACAATTCTGCTGGTCCTCCACGACCTGAACGCCGCGCTGGCAATCGCCGACCGGATCATTCTCATGCGCGAGGGGAGAGTCGCCGCCAGCGGACCGAGGGACCAGGTGCTCGACGAAGACACCCTCCAGAGCGTCTACGGAATCGCCCTCAAGAGGATCCACGCAATGACGGGCGAGCAGGCGATCACCCTTCCGGCCGTTGATCGCGCGGCGTGAGTGTTCGATCCGACGCGTGAGGCCGTCTTGACAGCGCGGCGGGTGCGGACACTTGCCGCGAGTCCGCACGGTTCTTAACAAAACCTTAACATTTGCCGCCCGCCGAGATGCTACAATCAGCCGACACTCATCGGGTGCCGACATAACGACCCGCAGCGGCGACCTACTCTTCAAGGGGCCGCAGCCGCCGTCGTACCCCCGCCGCAACCCATACGGTATCATGCAACGGGAGCGGCCGAACGATCGGCCCGGTGAGGCGATACCGCCGCAGATTCGCTCCCTGTGGGCAGGATCTACAGCGAGACCATCAGGCCGGTAGCCAACTCATGAAAAACTTCCGAACGCATCGGGCGGCGAGTCTGAGGGCGTCCCTACTTACCGCTTTCGCCCTCTGCCTGCTCACCCTGAACTACGGGTGCCCCGCTCCCCGTCCGTCGCCCGGCACGGGGTCGACCGCCGGTGTTACGGCGTCGAACCTCTCCGGAGAGATCAAGGTGGACGGCTCCAGCACGGTCGCGCCCATCTCCGAGGCCATGGCCGAGGAGTTCCAGGCGGCCAATTCGGGCGTGCGGATCACCGTCGGCACCTCGGGGACCGGCGGCGGGTTCAAGAAGTTCGCGGGCAAGGAGATCGACGTCTCCGACGCATCGCGCCCCATCAAGACGGCGGAAGCCGAAGCCCTCACCAAAGCGGGTATCGAGTTCATCGAGATCCCCGTGGCGTACGACGGGCTCGCCGTGGTCGTGAACTCGAAAAACACCTGGGCAAACTGCCTGACGGTCGCCGAACTGAAAAAGGTGTGGGACACCGGCAGTACCGTCAGCGACTGGAGCCAGGTGCGGGAAGGGTTCCCCCGCCAGCCGATCAAGCTGTACGGCGCCGGGACCGACTCCGGGACCTTCGACTACTTTACGGACGCCGTCAACGGCAAGGAGGGGGCGAGCCGCTCCGACTATACCGCCAGCGAGGACGATAACACGCTCGTAACGGGCGTAGCGGGCGACGGAAACGCGCTCGGCTATTTCGGGTTCGCCTACTACGAGGAGAACAAGGAGCGTCTGAAGCTCGTCCAGATCGATGGCGGAGACGGCTGCGTGGCTCCGTCCGTCGAGACGGTCATGGACGGCAGTTACCAGCCCCTCTCGCGCCCACTGCTCATCTACGTTCGCAAGGACGCCGCATCCCGACCTGAGGTGCAGGCATTCATCCGATACTTCCTTGGCCCGGAGGGGCGGAAGCTTGTCAGCGACGTGGGATACATCCCGCTGCCGGATCGGGCCTACGAACTGGCGCTGGAGCGGTTCGAGAAGGGCGTCACCGGCTCCATGTTTACCGGCGGCTCGCAGGTCGGGGTCAAAATCGAGGACCTGCTCGCCAAAGAGGCCGCGGGTGACAAGTCGGGTAACTGAGGAGAGCATTGCGGATGCCAGAGGCCACACGGAGTGAAACTGCGCGTGGGGCTGCCGCCGAACTGGGCAGCCCCACGCTCGGAAGTTTTGAACCGTCGCCAAAACACCCCCGGATGTCAAACACGCGTTTGATGACGCACGGGAGCGAGGCGCTCGCACGCTGGGTCTGCTTCCTCTGCGCGTTCGTCTCCGTCGCGACGACTCTGGGGATCGTCTACGTGCTCGTCTCGGAGGCGGGACGCTTCTTCACCAGCGTGTCGCCACTGACTTTTTTCACCGGGACGCAGTGGGCACCGCTTTATAACCCACCGCACTTCGGCGTGCTCCCGCTGCTGTGCGGCACCTTCCTCATCGCCGTCGGCGCGGGACTCTTCGCCCTCCCGATCGGGCTGCTCTCCGCGATCTACCTGTCCGAGTACGCCGCGCCGCGCGTCCGCGGATTCTTAAAGCCTGCCCTGGAGCTGCTCGCCGGGATTCCGACCGTTGTCTACGGATTCTTCGGCGTCACGTTTGTCACGCCCATCCTGCAGCGGCTCTTCGGCGAGGGCCGCGTGGAAGTCTTCAACGCGGCGTCCGGCGCGATCGTGGTCGGAATCATGATCCTGCCCCTCGTCTCGTCGCTCTGCGAGGACGCACTGCGGGCGGTCCCGCGCGCCCTGCGCGAAGGCGGGTACGGGCTCGGCGCGACGAAAATGGAGGTGACCACCCGGATCGTCGTTCCCGCCGCGCTCTCCGGGATCATGGCCTCCTACATCCTGGCGATCTCCCGGGCGATAGGCGAGACCATGGCCGTGAAACTCGCCGCGGGCGACTCTCCCAAGCTGACGCTGAACCCGGGCGAGAGCATCCAGACGATGACCGCGTACATCGTCCAGGTCAGCCAGGGGGACACGCCCCACGGGAGTATCGCCTACCAGACGATTTTCGCGGTCGGACTAACGCTGTTCGCAATCACCCTGCTCATGAACCTGCTCGCCGCCTGGTTCGTCAAGCGCTACCGCGCGGTCTACCAGTGACGATTCATCATATTTTGCGCGCCTGATCCCGGGATGAAATCTGTTGTCCGCCACCGTCTCCACAAGCAATAACGACTCGCCCGAACGCCGCGCCGCGGCGGCGCATCTCGCGGGCCGCCACCGGCGGGACCGTATCTTCGTCCTTCTGTGTCAGGCGGCGACCGTGATCGGCGTCCTTTTGCTGGCCGCCCTGCTCTACGGCATCCTGCGCGACGGGCTCGGCCGCCTGAGCCTGGACTTCCTGCGGAATCCGCCGTCGCGCTTCGCCGGGCGCGCCGGGATCATGCCCGCGCTGTACGGCTCCCTCTGGGTGGTCACGCTGACCGGTCTGGTTTCCGTTCCGGTCGGGGTCGCCGCGGCGATCTACCTGGAGGAGTACGCCCCGAAAAACCGCCTGACCGCCTTCATCCAGACGAACATCGCGAATCTGGCGGGCGTCCCGTCCATCGTCTACGGGCTTCTGGGTCTGGCCGTATTCGTGCGGTTCCTGGGGCTCCAGCGCAGCATCACCGCGGGCGCCCTCACGCTCGCCCTGCTGGTGCTGCCCACGGTCATCATCGCGACGCAGGAGGCGCTGCGCGCCGTACCCCGCTCCCTGCGCGAGGCGAGCTTTGGCCTGGGCGCGACCCAGTGGCAGACGATCCGCTTCCAGGTGCTGCGTTCGGCGATGGGGGGAATCCTTACCGGGGTGATCCTGTCTTTATCCCGGGCGATCGGGGAAACGGCCCCATTGATCACGATCGGCGCCGCGAGCTACATCGCCTTCGCGCCGCGCAACCTAAGTGATAATTTCACGGTCCTGCCGGTCCAGATATTCAACTGGGCGGCCCGGCCGCAGGAGGAGTTCCGCGCGACCGCGGCGGCGGCGATCATCGTCCTGCTCGCGGTGCTGCTGACCCTGAACTCGATAGCGCTGGTGCTGCGCAACCGGTTCCAGCGTCAGAACTGAGCACCGCGGGTATTCGAACGGGTCCATCGGGAGAGGGGTTTTAGAGAAGTAATGACCGTGAAACCAGAGCAGACGGGACCGCCGACCGCCGTTTACGGGTCGCCCGGGGGGCTGGGGGGAGGTGTCGCCGCGCCCGCGGCCGGAGCGCAGACGGCCGCGGGCGCGGTGCCGAGCGAGCGCATCCTGGCCCGGGCGGTGGACTTCTACTATGGCGACTTTCAGGCGCTGAAGCAGATCACCATTCCGCTCTACGACCGGCAGATAACCGCGTTGATCGGCCCCTCCGGCTGCGGGAAGTCTACGTTCCTGCGCACGCTCAACCGGATGAACGACCTGATCGACGGCGCCCGGCTCGAAGGTAAAGTGCTGCTGGACGGCGAGGACATTTACGCGCCCGGCATCGACGTCGCCAGCCTCCGCAAGCGGGTCGGCATGGTCTTCCAGAAGCCCAACCCGTTCCCGATGAGTATCTTCGACAACATCGCCTACGGGCCGCGCATCCACGGGGAGAAGAACCGCGCGCGCCTCGCCGAGGTCGTGGAGCGGTGTCTGACCCAGGCGGCGCTCTGGGACGAGGTCAAGGACAAGCTGCGACAGTCGGCGTTCGCGCTCTCCGGGGGGCAGCAGCAGCGGCTCTGCATCGCCCGCACCCTGGCGACGGAGCCGGAAGTCATCCTGATGGACGAGCCCGCTTCGGCCCTGGACCCCAACTCCACCCACCGCATCGAAGAGCTGATGGACGACCTGAAGCAGGACTACACGATAGTCATCGTCACGCACAACATGCAGCAGGCCGCCCGCTGCTCGGACATGACCGGCTTCTTCCTGAAGGGTCGTCTGATCGAATTCGGCCCGACGGACCGCATCTTCACCAAGCCGGAGCACAAAGAGACGGAAGACTACATCCGCGGGCGGTTCGGTTGATGCCGTCCGCCGCCGATTCTCCCTGAGCATCCTCCCCACGCCACTTTTGCCCCCCCACCGCCGGTGGGGGAGGGGAGGGCTCGCCTCGCCGGGCTATACTGGAGCCATGAGCGACTCCTCCCCGAATCCGTACACGCCGGTGGCCCGGAGTGTAGAGAGCGTCCGCGCCCGCATGGCCGCCGCCGCCCGGCGCGCGGGACGCCTCCCCGAAGACGTTCGGCTCGTCGCCGTGTCTAAAAATGTCCCTCCTGAGGCCGTTCTGGCGGCGGTTAGGGTTGGGGTTCAGGATTTCGGGGAAAACTACGTCCAGGAAGCCCGCGGCAAGATTCCCCTCGTCTCTGCTCAAACAGACGTTCCCATTTGCTGGCACATGATAGGCCATCTGCAGTCAAATAAGGCCAAGTACAGCGTTTCCCTATTTTCTTTTATTCATAGTGTCGATAATTTAGGACTGGCGCAGGAAATCGGCAAACAATCTGTTAAAATTGGCAAAGAGCAGGCGATATTGATCGAGGTGAACCTCACGGGTGCGGACAACCGCGCCGGAGTCTCGCCCGATCGGGCGCTTGCACTGGCGGAGGCGACGGCGCGTACGCCGGGGCTGCGACTGTGCGGGTTGATGGGAATGGCCCCGCAGACGGCAGAACCGGACCTGGCGCGCCCCTACTTCCGACAGCTTCGCACCTTGTTCGACCAGCTTTCACCCGAGCATCGTTCGATCCTTTCGATGGGCATGTCCGCCGATTTCGAGGCGGCCATCGAGGAGGGATCGACTCTGGTGCGGGTCGGGACCGCGATCTTCGGCACGCGGCAGGGTCCACCGCAGCAGCCATCCTGAACTGCCGCCGTTTACCGCACGGACGGCAAGCGCCCTCCGAACAGAAGAAATCGTACGCGCAGCCATCGACCCATCACAGGAACAGGATTATGTACAACAACGCCGCCCTTGAAGAGGAAGAGAACGACGAGCAGGGACGCTCCACCCTGGGAAGCCGGTTCAGCCGCTGGATCAACAACCTCACCGGCAATGCCGCGGACGACGAGGCATACGAGGAGGAGAACGGCAGCGCCGCCCCCGCCGCCGCACCCCAGCCGCACGCGCGCAGTGGCGGCAGCAGCAGCAGTGGATACGGCACGGCCTACAACAGCCGTGCGAACGGCGGCTCCTACGGCGGCGGCTCCGCGCGACGTGACACGATCCGCATCGCCGGGTTGCGCGAGGGCTCCATCACGGTGATGCCCGTCTCCTCGTTCGGCGACATTCAGAAGGCCGCCGACCGGCTGAAGTCGGGCGAGCCGCAGATCATCAACCTGGAGAAGTGCCCGGCCGAGGTTTCGGAGCGCCTGATCGACTTCCTGAACGGCGTCACCTACGCGCTTGACGGCTACGTCGAGAAGATCTCCGAGGGCGCCTACCTGTTCACGCCGTCGCACATCGCGATCCACGCGGACGGCCCCGAGGAGCCCGCCCCGAACCCCTTCTTCGACCGCAAGTAGGACCGGAGACGATGCCGATGGCGACGCTTCCGCGACTGAACGACGGGGGCGGTACGCCGCCCCGCCTGCGGGTACAGCAGTCCCTGTGGGCGCTCGGGAAACTCCCGATGAACGCCGAGACCGAATGGTCTCTGGACGAGAAGTGCGCGCGGGTGAAGGCGGCCGGCTTCGAGGGCGTGGAGTGCTGGCTGGGCGATGAGAACGAGGCGGAGGTCGCGGGCGCGCTGGAGCGTCACGGCCTCCGCCTCGTTCTTGGTCATCGGCCTTTTACGGTCGAGGACGTGCGCAAGACCGTGGATCGGGCGGTCCGCCTCAGGGCGGATTTCGTGTTCGGGCAGCCCGCGGACGCGTTCACCCCGCTCTCCGACGTCGTCGAACTGGTGCGCGCGGGGATGCAGATGGCCGGCGACGCGGGCTTCCCGTTCTTCGTGGAGACGCACCGGAACAACTTCACCGAGAATCTGCCGCAGACGCTCGCCCTGATCGAGGCGGTTCCGGACATCCGCTTCACCTCGGACCTGTCCCACTTCGTGGTCGTGGGCGAGTTCTACGGCTGGAAAGAGGAGCGGGCGATCGACCGGATGATGCCGGTGCTGGAGCGGACGTCCCACCTGCACGGGCGCATCGGGAACGGCGAGCAGGTGCAGGTCGACGTCGGCGACGGCTCGGGCGCGACGCCACAGTTCTTCGTCTCGCTCTGGACCGCCGCGATGCGCCACTGGCTCGCCGGGGCGGGGCCGGGCGACGTCTTCCCCTTCACCAGCGAGTTGGGGCCGCCGCGCTACGCCATCACCCTGCCGGACGGAAAGGAATTTTCCGACCGCTGGGAGCAGAGCCTGGTGATGAAGCGCCTGGCCGAGCAGGCCTGGACCGCGGCGCAACAGACCGCGGTCTGAGGAAGCGCAGACCCGGCGCGCTCGCGCGTGATTCAATACAGATCATGAGTCATGTGCTGAGACTGGGCACCCGCGGGTCGGCGCTCGCCCTCTGGCAGGCGAACTGGGTCGCCGGGCAGGTGCGCGCCCGCTACCCGTACACGGAAGTCGAGATCGTCGTCCTCAAGACCAGCGGCGACGTCCGCCAGGACGTCCCCTTGCGGGAAGTGGCCGGCAAGGGAGTCTTCGTGCGCGAGATCGAGGCGGCGCTGCTGCGCGGGGAGATAGACCTCGCCGTCCATTCCGCCAAGGACCTGACCTCCGCCGACACGCCGGGCCTTACCCTGGCCGCGTTCTGCGAGCGAGGCGACCCGCGCGACGCTCTGGTCAGCCCGAAGTACCGCACTCTCGCGGACCTCCCCCGGGGCGCGCGGGTCGCCACCGGTTCGGCGCGGCGCGTGGCGCAGCTGCGCCACGCGCGCCCGGACCTGGAGTTCGCAGAGATCCGCGGCAACGTCGATACGCGCCTGCGCAAACTGGACGAGGGCCAGGCGGACGCGCTCGTCCTGGCGATGGCGGGTCTGGCGCGGCTCGGACGCGCGGACGCCGTCACCGAGACCCTGGACCCGGAGGTTTGCCTGCCGCAGGTAGGCCAGGCCTGCGTCGCCGTGCAGTGCCGCGAGGCCGACGCCGACGTCTGCGCGATAGTGGCGGACGCCTGCGACCACGCGGCGACCCGGCGCGAGGTTGCCTGCGAGCGCCGGTTCCTGTCACTCCTCGGCGGCGGGTGCAGTGCGCCCGTGGCGGCGTACGCGATCAGCAGCGACCGGTTCCTCTACCTGTTCGCGCTGGTGGCCCGCGCCGACGGCACCGAGGTGTTGAAGACGCGCAGCGGTTCCTCCTTCGACAACGGTCCGGGTATCGCCGAGGGCGCGTACCGCGACCTGCTGGATCGAGGGGCGGCGGACATACTGGCGGCAGAAACCGGGTAAAGAACGCACGAAGCGGGCAGGCGCTCTGCACGACGTTTCTCACGGGAACATTGATGCCGCCGCGGCGTCTATGGAGCGGGAGTTTTTCACGGATGCGCGACGAAGAGGAACCGGACGACCACAAACAGGACGCGGGCGACAGACTGGCACTCCCACCCCGCGGGGATCGGATGGTCGAGCGGGACGCCGCGCGCCTGAACGAGGGCTTCGAGGTCGCCGCCGCCAAGATGCCCGCGTGCCCGCCCTCCAGCGGCGACTTCTACGCCGCCTTCCCGCTCGAAGAGGGAAAAGTGGGTATCGTTATGGGCGACGTCGTCGGCCACGGTCCCGAAGCCGCCGGGCACGCCGACCAGCTCAAGGATGCCATCGCGGGTGTCATGCAGGAGGGGCTGCCCCCGGACGAGGCGCTGAACTTCGTCAACGCCGCCGCCGAGATGCGCCCCGAATTCCAGGGTTTCGCCACCGTCTTCGCGGGCACCGTGGACGCGCAGGGCACGATCGTCTACGCGAGCGGCGGCCACGAGCCCGCCCTGCTCACCCCGGGACAGCAGCAGCCGGAGCAGTCCGGCGGCGAGAGTGCCGCCGTTACCGGTGCGTCGGGGGACCACATCGAGGAGCTGAGCCCCACGGGGCCGCCCCTCGGCGTCATGGGGACGGACGAGTTCCGCCACCAGAGCGAGACCGCGCGGATGGGGGAGGGAGCCACCCTTCTCCTCTACACGGACGGCGTTACCGAGGCGCGGGACGGACGGCGCGGGTTCCTCGGGGTCGGGCGGATGCGGCTCTGGCTGGCCCGCTTCCTGAGACTGCACCCGGACGCGCTCATCCGCAAGCTGATCCGCTACGTCTGGCGTCACTCCCGCCGGGGCGAGACGCTGCGCGACGACGCGGCACTGCTCGCCCTCAAGCGGCTGCCGGCCGAAGAGGCGGCTGCCCTGGACGGCACGCCCGCCCCCGAGCGTCCGTAGCGCGCGAGTGAGCCCGATCGCGCTTGCTTACTCCTCCGGGCGGAGCAGGAGTCCCGCGATCTTGCCGTCGGGCGCGAGCGCGAACTGGGCGCGCAGCCCCGCCCGGACGAAGGCTGCCCGGTAGACCCGCACGCGCACGCCGTCCTTCTCGGCGCTCTCGACCAGGTCGAACGCTTTCAGCGGCCCGAGGGAGCCGAGCACGCCGCGCACCTCCTTGACCTTGTCCGGGAAGAGTCGCCTGCGCATCTCGTCGGTGAACTCCTCCGGCTTCGCGTCGCCCCTGACGAGCGATTCTACAACGCCGCGCAGTCGCTTCGTCAGCGCCGGGTCGGAGTCCTCGACCACTTTCACCTCGGCGGGCTTGAGCGCGGGGACGTAGGCCGCCGCGACGGCGGTCGCGATGCCGTTCGGATCGGAGACCTCGGAGTTGGTCAGCACGATGACCGTCAGCTTCTCCTGCGGGAAACGCGTCATGTAGGAGACGAAGCCGTTGATGCCGCCGCCGTGGTGGACGCGCTTCCGGTCGCGGAAGGTGTCCACGCTCCATCCGAAACCGTAGTCGCGCTTCTCGCCCCCGTTTACCGTCACCGGCGTCCACGCCAGTTCCCATGTGGCGGGCTTCAGCAGTTTCTCGCTGCCCAGCGCGGCGTCCCACTTCGCCAGGTCCACCACAGTCGAGAGCAGCGCCCCCGCCGCGTAGGGCTGCGACGGGTCGACCGGCTCGGAGACGGCCACTTTATCGTCCTTGAGGGTGTATCCCGCCGCCCGCCCCGCGATCTTCGCCTTCGGGTCGTTGAAGCCCGTGTCCTTCATCCCGAGCGGCGCGAAGATGCGCTCCCGGACGAAAACCCCGTAGGGCTTGCCGCCGCTCGCCTTTTCGATCAGGAGGCCGAGCAGGACGTAGCCCGTGTTGGAATAGTCCCAGTCGGTCCCCGGCGCGAAGTTCAGCGGCTTGTCGGCGGCCAGGGCGATGAGGTCGCGCGGCGCGTAGACCTTGCGCGGGGTGTCCGTGAATTTGTCCGCGCTGGTGTAGCTGAAGATGCCGGACGTGTGCGAGAGCAGGTGCCGCACGGTCACTTTGTCCCACGCCGCGGGCAGTCCGTCCAGGTGCTTCCGGATCGGGTCGTCCAGACCGACCTTCCCCTCCTCCACGAGCATCAGGACCGCGACCGCCGTGAACTGCTTCGTCAGCGATCCGATCTGGTAGACCGTCTTCTCGGTCGCGGGCCGGGGCGGATCGACGGTCGCGAGGCCGTATCCCTTCGCCTTCACGACCTTGCCGTCCTTCACCACGGCGACCGACACCGCGGGCGTCCGCATCGCCTTGCGCCGATCCTCGATCAGCTCGTCCACGGCGTCGGCGGCGCGGGCGGAGGAGGCCGCGGGCGGAAGGACGGCGGCAACGAACGGCAGAAGCGCGGCGGCGACGGCGCACCGGGCGAGAAGGCGAATCGCTTTTCCCATGTCTGTAGAGTACCGGCAGCCCCTCCGAAAGTTGCATGCCGCTTCCGACCCGGGAGGGGGCGCGAGGCGCGGCGGCGGGCGTACAATCGAAGTGCGAGAGGAGAGTCGCCATGTCCGCACCGACCGAAGCGGCGGCGTACGTCGCCGCGCTCTGGGAGCACCCCGCCCTCTGCGTCGCCCTGTTCGGCATCCAGCTCCGGACGGAGGCGGGGCGGGCGCTCTACGAATCGTCCGGCGTGCATGAGGAGATGCTCGCCGCGCTGGAGCAGGCCCGCGAGGACGGCCTGCTGCTGGACAACCGCTCCCTGATGTCCGAGCAGGGCCCGTTGCTCCTCCAGTACTGGCGCTCGTACGCCGACATGGACGCCTGGGCGCGCCATGCGCCGCACAGCCGCTGGTGGAAGTGGCTGGTAGAGAACCGCGGCAGCGGCGTGGCCGTCTACCACGAGATCTACCAGGCAAAGACCGCCGAAGCGATCTACGAGGCGGGAATGCCGCCGGTCGGCCCCGCCCGCTTCTGCTCGACCGTGCCCGTCTCCAGCGGCGAAGGCCGCTCCAAGGACCGACAGGCACGCTTCGCCGAAGCCTCACGATAGGGAGCGGCTCCCGGCTAACCGTCCACGCTCCGCCGGGGTACAATCAGGGCAAGATGACATCCCCGGCTTCCAGCGGCGCGACGGGCGGCGATTCCCGCGCGGACGCCGCCCTCACTTTCGACTATCTCGTCCTCGGCTCCGGAATCGCCGGACTTACCTTCGCGCTCAAGGTCGCGGCGCTCGGCACGGTCGCGGTCATCACCAAGAAAGACCGCGCCGACAGCAACACGAACTGGGCGCAGGGCGGCATCGCGGGCGTACTCGCGCCCGACGACTCGTTCGAGCTGCACATAGAGGACACGCTCATCGCGGGCGCGGGGCTGTGCCACCGCGACGCCGTGGAGGTGCTCGTGCGCGAGGGTCCGGAGCGCATCCTGGAGCTGGTGAAGTACGGCGCGGAGTTCAACAAGGAGAAGGGGACGGACGGGCGGGAGACGCTGGCGCTGACCCGCGAGGGCGGGCACTCGCGCCGACGCATCGTCTTCAACGACGACCTGACGGGCCGCGAGGTCGAGAAGACGCTGGTCGAGGAGATCAACGAGCACCCGAGCATCTCGGTCTTCGAGCACCACAACGCCATCGACTTCGCCAAGTCGGCCGACGATGACAGCACCGTCTGCGGCGTCTACGTCCTCGACAACGTCGAGGGCGAGATCATCAACTTCC